>JALVAQ010000105.1 GCA_027011095.1 Bacteroidales bacterium | reverse complement strand
GCCGAATACAGCAATCCTGTTACCGAAACCCAAAATCACAAATATTTTATTTATCAGCCCTATTTCGACCTTAAATATAACATCAGCAAATTGGTAAGCCTTAAGTTGATGTATCGTTCAGATGCCGATTATCCAAGCATCAGTCAGACCAACCCATTCAGCTCGCAGCTTAATCCCACTACCATCACTACCGGTAACCCCGACTTAAAACCATCGGTAATCAACAAAGTTTCATTAAAGCTTAGCATCATGCAGGGGCTGTTTTCGGTTGAACCCTACTATCAATTTTCAAACAATTACATTTCACAAACAGGATTTTTACGTCCCGATGGCATTTTTGAATACACCTACAGCAACATAGGGCATTACGAAGACAGGGGAGTCCAGGCCAACTTTACCATTCCCATGGGCAAACTGTTTGTTTGGCAAAACAGCCTGCAAGTTTATAACAGTAAAATTACCTACAACGACAATGTGAACAGTATCAACGATTGGAAAGCCAACTCGCAGCTTGTTTTTACAGGATTGAAAAACAACGGGGTTATCGTCCTGAACTATCGTCGCGACATGGGTAAAAACATCAATGCGCTGGGTTACTCACGCAACAACAACGACTATTGGCTACTCCTCGTTCAGCAACCATTCCTGAAAAACCGGTTAACCGCCATGGTGGGCTACATGCTGCCGGTTAACTGGGGTGTAAACTACAATCAGGGTAGTTACGTAAAAGCCAATGGCTACGAACAATACACCCATACTGATATTAGCGTGCTTAAAAATATGTTCCTCGTCAAACTCACCTTCCGCTTCAATAAAGGAAAAGTCAAAAAATCAACCAAACACATCGAAACTGAAAAAGAAGATAGCGGGAATAGTATTTTTTAAAATCAGGTTGGTGAACCGGTAGTTTTAAGAGCCTGTTTTAAAGGGCAGTTTATTTGGATAAACTAAATAAACTGCCCTTTCTTTACAAAACAGGTTTGCAGTACACTTAGCTTGCTGATTTAAAGGGCTTGGTCATTAAATGGTACAGGCAAAAATTAGCCTTACCTTTGTATAAAATTTTTTCAGGTTCATGCTATGCAATTAAAGGTTTCTATTTTGTTTGTCTTTTTTATTTTGTGGTGGTTATCTGCCACTGCTCAAATTAATGAAAAACAATCCGCTATGGTTGTTTCTAAGAATGAAGCTTCAAATCAAAACGGCAACAGAAGTACTGAATATTTTGTGTCTGTTTCCGGTGATAACAGCAATCCCGGTACCTATCAACTTCCCTGGAGGGATATAAACTATGCCTGTAACAACGCAACTGCCGGAAGCACTGTTAATGTAATACGTCCTTCAGTTTAGGTTATCCGGATTGCCCGTTTGAACGTGCTTGTTCGGCACGTCCGCATGAATGACATAGTCGGGCAGCGGCGGGCAAATCCGCACGAGCGTTTGTATAGGGCTTGTTTCCCAACTCTCTCCTCAAAGTAAAAGGGGGTGTTATCCCGAGCGTGGTCGAGGGACCTCCCGGACACCATACTGCCCTTTCCGCAAAACGTAACCATCAATTCTTCAATAATGCTTCTTATTCCCCGGGATATTATTCCCCGGGCTAAACCCCGGGGAATAACAATCAGCTTGGTAATATAACAATTCAACAATCATTCAAACATTTTCCCTATTTTTGTGCATCATAAAAAAAATTAAGATTATGGCAGAAGTAGTAAATGTTGAATGGGCCGGCAATATGGCCTTTGAAGCGGAAATAAACGATTTTAAAATTATGCTGGATGCCGAACCCCGTGTGGGAGGCAACAATAAAGGCCCGCGTCCTAAACCGCTTACACTGGTTTCGTTGGGCGGATGTACCGGCATGGATGTTATTTCAATTTTAACAAAAATGAGGGTTAAACCCGATTATTTTAACGTGGAAGTTTCGGGCGAGCTTACCGATGAACACCCTAAATATTTTCATACCATTAAAGTACGATATATCTTTAGGGGAAAAGACCTCCCCATGGATAAAATTGAGAAAGCGGTAAACCTATCGCAGGAACGTTACTGCGGAGTAAGTGAAATGTTGCGTAAAAGCTCCAAACTTATTCACGAAATTGTTGTGGAAGAGTAGTGTCTTTTTCAAGTCTGAGTTAATTAAGCGTTCCACCCGTATGAATTTTTTCATGCTTGTGGAACGTTTTCTGTTTTAAGATGTAAAAATGTGAAGTAATAATTAAAGTATTCGGTTTGACAAAGGTTAAAAATACATTTATAACTATTTTGTTAACAGTGGTATCCGTGTTATCTCTCGGCAACACTTATTACGTGGCCGTGGACGGAGACAACAGCAACAATGGCTCCTTGCAACATCCGTGGCAAACCATTGAATATGCGTTTAGCAACCTTACAGCCGGCGACACCCTTGAAATAAGAGGTGGTATTTACTACGAACATAACATGGTTATTTCGTTGCAGGGTACTGCTGCCGAACCCATTATTATTCAGGCCTATCAAGATGAAACGGCTACCCTTGATGGCGGCGTAGATACCTTTTTAAACGCACCTGTTACAAAATGGACTTTGGTTGCCGGCTCGATTAACCTTTACAAAAGCAGCGATGTGTTTTCAGGAAGCTATGTAAACGCCTGGCTTGAAGACGACAATGTTCATATTATTACTTACGATGACAGCCTGAACCAGGTCTCTTTAAATTTTGGTCCCGTTAACGGTTTTACACCCGTATATCAGGGACCCGGTATCCGTTTAAGTGTTGATGGGCATCTTTACATACGTCTTGAACAAAACCCCAACGATTTAATTGGCCCCGGGGGTGATTCGTTGGCAGTTTTGCCGTCCGATATAAATCCTAATCACAATAACATCAATGTTTTTTTCTCGTCTTACCTTTTTAAAATGATGGGGGCAAAGCACCTGAAGTTTAAAAACATTCATTTTTCACACTCAAAGTACCTTTTTGATGTGCGCGACAGTTCACAATTTGTGGAGTTCGACAGCTGCCGTTTTAAATACGGGAGTTACGCTTTTGTGGTTCGTTCGGCTGATAATTTCACCTTTTCCGGTTGTAGCTTCGACAATGGCGTACCTCAATATGTTTATTGGTCGGATGTAAAAATGGGTAGCTGCGAAGTGGCGGAAGCCTATCCCGAATTTGAGTCGAAAGCCATTACAAGCGACAATGGCTTTTCCGATTTAAATATTAATAATTGTCTGTTTGAGAACGGGTTCGATGGAGTTGGAGTGAAGGATGGTTCGTCAAATGTAAAAATTATACACTGTTATTTTGTTCAGTTTCGCGATGATGCCATCGACCTTAGGTCGGGCATCGCCAATGTTGAAATTGCCGATAACGTTTTGTGGAAAACAGGCTCCGGAATTTCAATGACAGAAACCAGTCCGGCATCAATAGGGCAGGTTTACATACATCACAACATTATTGATAATACAATTTTACAGCACGGCGGACGACCTGGAAACTGTCATGAAAGCAATTGGCCGGTA
>JALVAQ010000104.1 GCA_027011095.1 Bacteroidales bacterium | reverse complement strand
TCGCTTACTGTATTTTTTTTATTTGAAATAGTATTGATTAATTCATCTAATTCAGACTGTAACTCAAAAAAAGCATTTATCCCGCAAATTGCTTTTATCTTTGAGTTTAATAGCTCAATGGTTAGTTCTTTTGAATTTTCAAAAAAATCAATTAAGGAATAGGTTATATTTGCTTCAAATATTTTCATATTAAACATTCACCTTATCTACTATTTTTATAATACCTTCAACTTTTTCATTTAAGGCTACAACCCTTCCATATTGCAATCGCCATTGTAAAGCGTTCGAGATAGTTAAATATCCTATTTTCGGGGGATTTTTCAGAATTTGTTTTGCAATTTGACTTAAAGTAATATCATCAGCAGGAATGTTTTTGTCGTTTAGATATGCAATTATATCTTCTTCATTAGCCCCGTCTTTTATCATTTCATTCAATCTAAATGTAGTCGTATAATCAGCAGTTCTTTCTTTACTGATAAATGAGCAACTTTTAAAATCTAATATTGCTGTTTCATCTTTTTGATTATCCTGTTTTTCATAAACGAAGACAAGTAAACTATAACCAAGCCCGTATATTTTTTGCTTTGTATCTTTGAAAGGACTTGACGATTGTGGTTGTTTTATAGAAGTTACTTTTATATCTGTATTAATTCGGGGTGCAGGCAAATCAATTCCACGAGCAGAGTTTCCATTATCAAATCAAAGTTTTGATTAAGAAATTCTTTAAACTTGTGTTCGATATATGTTCCAACTGCTTTTCCATCAGTTACACCAAATAATTCCTTATTTTTATATTTGGTTTCTTTTTCACAAAACGCATTTGCAGAATTAATTAAATCCTTAATTGTTAATTCTTTTTTACTCATTTATTATCCTTTAATTTTCTATTTACAAATTTACATATAATATCTGAAGATGCTATTTTTTAATTTGTCGTTCCGTCGTCGTATTACACACAATTCATATTAATCCTCCATTAAATAACCTCTATAAAATATACGGGAATAATGCTTTCCGTTCTTTCGGGTAGTGGCTGAATTTTTTATGGTACCATCGGTGATGATCCATGGCTCTTGGAATAAGGTTGGCTGCCGTCCATAAAGCAAACGAAAACGAGGGCAGCGACCAGCTCATTATTGCCCAGCCCATCCATTCAATAATCTCACCCAACAGGTTTGGCGAGGATACATATTTAAAAAGAAATCCTTTAGGAATATAATACCCTCTTTTACCCCCTTTGCGCAATGCCAGTAATCGGTTGTCGGACTTTAAGTTAATATACATCCCGCTAAAAAACAGCACAATGCCCACTATAAAAAACGGACTTTCAAACCAGGAGTCGGGGTATCTGCCTGCCGAAAGCGTCCCAAACCAATACCCGTTAAAAAAACCGTTGGCAACATTAAAAAACAGAGCCATAAAAACAATAAGCCATGGCATTCGCTTGCCATTTTCTTTCAACCGAAAGGGAAAGACAAAAACCCTGTTAATGTAATGCAACATAAAGAGTCCGTAGAAAATGTAAACCGGCCATGTTTTTTCGGCAGAACCGGTAAAAAAGAACCACGAAAAAACTAACAGCACCGGAAGCTCCATAATAAACCACCCCCATCTGTTTCGCAGGGTAGGCCCCCACAAAGTGGAGGTGTGTCTGCCATAAGGAACAGTTACTTTAAGCATGATGGGAAAAACAATCAGTGCCAATGCCATCCATACATACAAGAGGTTGTAATAAATTGTTTCCGTCATAGAACTCAAAAATACACTTTTTTTCAGGAAGCAAGACAACCATATTAATTCTGAACGGGATAGATTTGAATTGTTGAACCCCTTCAGGCTTCTTAAAAATTATGATGTTTTAACCACCGGTTTCACCGATGGTTATTCATGTTTAACCACTTCGTGGTTTGGATTTTGAAAGATGTTTTTGCATAGTTATTTTTATAACAGAATCCTTTTTATATAGCAAAATAACCATCAGTTCTTAAAGCATTTATTTTCTGATTTATTGTACCCAAAAAAATGGGTTTTTGTATTTTTACATGGAATTGTTACTTCAAGTTTTTCTCTACGCGCATAATCCCGAAGGGATTTAACATGAATAGCCCTGTACGAAGTGCAGGAAAACAGATAGTTAAAATAAATTATAACCCTGAAGGGGTTGAATAAAATAGTTAAGTTAGGAGTACCTACACACAAATTCTTTATCAGATAGTTTTCTCCACAAAAAACCGGGAAAGGGCAATAATTAAATATGTTAAAAACCAAAAGCAGCATCATAAAACTATAAGCTTTAGAAATGAATATATCAACTTTTTAAATGAAAACGAAATTCAATTTGACGAGAAATATTGATTGTAACTTATTGAACCCAATCGGGATTCTTAAATATTTTATCTTTACAGAAAATTTTTAGCACATGAACAAGTTGTATCCATTAAAATTTACCCCTGTGTTTAAAGATAAAATATGGGGGGGGCAAAAAATTAAAACTTCGCTTGGCATTGATTATGGCGATTTGCCCAACTGTGGCGAGGCATGGATGGTGTCGGGGGTGGAGGGAAACCCCACATTGGTTTCCAACGGATTTTTAGCCGGCAACGAACTTAATGAGTTGGTGGAAGTTTATATGGGCGACTTGGTTGGGGATAAAGTTTACGACGAGTATGGTATCGAATTTCCGTTGCTTATTAAATTTATTGACGCCAACGACTGGCTTTCCATTCAGGTTCATCCCGATGATGAATTGGCCGCCAAACGTAAAATAGGCCGTGGCAAAACCGAGATGTGGTACATCCTCGAAGCGGATGACGAGGCGCAACTTATTGCGGGCTTTAACCAAAAAATGACCAAAGAAAAATACCTGGAACATCTGGAAAACAAAACCCTTAAAGAGATATTGAATTTTGAACCTGTTAAAAAAGGAGATGTGTTTTACATTCCCGCCGGCAGGGTTCATGCTTTGGGTCCCGGTATTTTACTGGCCGAAATTCAACAAACTTCTGACACCACCTATCGTATTTACGACTGGGACAGAATTGATGCCGCCGGCCTAAGCCGTGAAATCCATACCAAAGAAGCTTTGGATGCCATTGACTTTGAGTATCATAAAAAATATCGCACCGACTACAAGCCCGAAATCAACAAAACCGTGCCGGTGGTTAAAAGCCCCTATTTTGTTACCGGGTTACTTTCGTTGAACAAACCCGTGAAAAAAGATTACGAAGAACTTGATTCGTTTGTAATTTACATCGCGTTGGAGGGTGAAACGATTATAAAATGGGATGCCGGTGAAATAAGTGTAAAAAAAGGCGAAACGGTTGTTATTCCCAATGCGCTGGATACGCTGGAGTTATCTCCTGTGGGTTCAGCCGGATTGTTGGAAGTTTACATTCCGTAACCCGGCTCCGGCAGGTTCTTTTTACAAGTGCAACTTTACCGATTAGGCCGTTGTCAAAGGAGGCATATTAAAAAACAAGAGGTTTTAATATAAAATTCTACCTAATTA
>JALVAQ010000103.1 GCA_027011095.1 Bacteroidales bacterium | reverse complement strand
GTGGTTGTTATATTGCTTTCCGACTGGTTGGTGGGGTGCGGACAAGCCGGCATGGGTTCGTACACAAAATCATCGATATAAGCAGTTTTAGAGCTGGAACCTGTACCGAGTTTAAATGCAATATATTCATCCGTACCGGTATAGCCGGCTCCGAAATATCGGGTGTATTCCGTGTATGTACTTGTAAGTTCAATGGTATCAATGGCTGTAAAACCGGAAGCATTAGCCGGATTATCAATGGTGCCCAAAATAACCTTTACCCCGGAGTAGCCTTTGCCGTAAAAACGAACCTCATTTTGTTGCGAGGTTAAATCGCTGAACTGCGGGGAAATAAGCATAAGTGTTGCATTGGCATCGTAGGCATTAGACATATTCACTTGGTTTGGATAGGAATGTTCTCCATAAGTATCAGTTTTAACAACAGCGTTAGCTGAAGTTGAGTTTACAATGGTACTAAAACAATGCGGAATGGCAGGAGCGGTAACGTTATCAAAGTTTTCAGAATAGGTTGCCGTGTAAGCACCACAATCAGTTACAAAAGTTGACGGGCCGGCCCAGTTTTCACTACCTTGTTCACGCACATACCAGTCGTAATAAGTATTTGGATTTAAAGTATCTACCGTAAAAGGGTTGTTGGATGTGGTTGCATAGGCCACGCCGGCAGTATCGGCATTTTCAATTACAATGCGCACATCCCATGAGGTTGCCGTACCGTTTTCAGTCCATCCCAACTGTGCCGATGTTTGGGTAATACCGGCTTCATACAAATCGGATGGAGGCGGGTTCACAGGCATGTAAGTGTAATTAAAATCATCAAGATAAATCTTTTCGTAATTACCTCCGCCTCCGTGTTTAAAGGCTATGTACTCATCGTTTAGCGTATAGGTTGCTCCGAACATTACCGTATATTGAGTGTAAGTGGTGGTGAGTGATATTTTTTTGAAGCGTGTAAAGGTGGAAGCAACTGCCGGGTCCGACATGGTTCCGATCAATAAACTGTCGCCGTCGTTATTGGCTTTTGCAAAAAAGGTAATTTGCCTTTGCTGCGTTGTGAGGTCGGTAAACTGCGGAGAGATAAGCAAAAGTGTTGCATTGTCGTCATTGTATTCATCCATTACCACATGGTTGGGAGTTGAATTCGGAAACTGTGAAGTGAGTGTTTCAATCTTGGCATAAGAACTGGATGAACTGACTATGGTTGACCAGCAATGGGGGATGTCGGGTACGGTTTCGTTATCAAAATTCATGCTGTAGGGTGCGCTGTAGGTTCCGCAATCGGTAACAAAAGTACTTTTTGCCCAGTCGCTGCCACAGCCGGAACGTACGTACCAATCGTAATAAGTATTGGCCGACAAGGTGTCCACAATAATCATATTGGATGTTTTGGTAGCATAAGGCGTACCTGTAGTGTCGCTGTCTTTGGTAACGATTCTCACATCCCAGCTTGTTTCCGAACCGTTTTGTGTCCAGGAGAGTGTTGCCGAGGTAGTTGTTATATTACTCTCTTTCAAATCGGAAACCGGCGGACAGGTGGGCATGGGTTCGTACACAAAATCGTCAATAAAGATATTGTTATAAAATCCGTCTCCATTCTCACCATGCTTAAATGCGATATAACTGTCACTTTCACTGTAAGAGTTTCCAAACATTACTGTGTATTCGGTATAATCGGTTGTTAGTTGAATGGTTTTAAAAGCGGTGAAAGTAGCTGTGTCCGAAGCATCAGTCATAGTTCCCACAATCAAATATTCCCCTTCATCGTAACATTTTGCGTAAAATCTGATTTGATTCAAGTGTGAGGTCAAATCGCTTAGTTCAGGCGTGATTAACAAAAGTGCACCGTTGGCTCCGCCATCGTCATTCATCAAAATATGGTTTGGACTTGAATGGGGATAAGAATAAGTGTAGGTTTTCACTGCAGCCTGCGTGTAGTTAGAATAAACTATACTGCTCCAACAATCGGGTAAATCGGGTGCAGTTACCCCGTCAAAGTTTTCGGAAAACGGAGCGGTACGGCTGCTGCACATGGTGGAAAAGGTTGCATTGGCCGACCATTCACCAGCGCAATCACCCCGCACATACCAATCATAAGAAGTGTTCGCCAAAAGGGTGTCTATCCAAAGCGGATTGGCAGTTACTGTACTGTAACTTAATCCCGTAGTGTCGGTTCCTGAGGTAACAATTCTTAATTGCCATGAGGTTGCCGTACCGTTTTCCGTCCACGAAAGTTTTGCTGCGGTATCGGAAATGCTATCGGCAGCAAGGTCTGACGGTTCGGGGCATACGGGCATGGCAGTATATACAAAATCATCAAAATAGATATTCAGATACCGGTCGTTCATGCCGTGTTTAAAAGCTATGTAGGTATCGTTTAAAGTATATCCCGACCCGAAATAAACCTTGTATTGAATGTAAGTATCGGTCAGGGTTATGGTTTTGTATGGTGTAAAGGTTGATTCGTCTGACGGGTCGGTCATGGTTCCCACAATAAATGCTTCTCCGCCATCGGCTCCTTTAGCATAAAAAGTAATCATATTTTGCTGCGTTGGCAAATCGGTTAATTGAGGAGCTATCAGAAGAAATGTACCTGTTGTATCATCACTATTATAAAAGATAACCGAGTTGGGTGAAGAGTTGGGATTGTATGTGCTTGTTCTAACATAGGAGTAACCCGAAGTTGTGTTTACAATCTTTGTCCAGCAATTGGGCAGGTCGGGAGTGGAAACCCCGTCAAAATTTTCGGAAACCGGTGCCGTGAGCGATGTACAGGAGGTATGGAATGATGACGGGCCAATCCATGCACTGCCACAAGCAGATCTTACATACCATTCGTAATCCGTGTTTCCGGTTAAGGTATCTACCGTTAGCGGGTTGGATGATGTTGTGCTGAACGCTATTCCCGAAGTGTCGGTTCCTGCTGTTACAAGCCGGATATCCCACGAGGATACCGAACCAATTTGCGACCAGCCCAAATCAACGGATGTTCCCGTAAGGTTACTTTCGGTTTGATAGGAGGGAGGAGGACAGGCTGGCATTTCGTTCAGTTGAATCGAATAATCTTCCACTTCGCCATAGGTTGTGGTTCCACAGGGTGAACCGCAATCGGAATATAATCGTTTAATACGTACCCGCATAACGGTAATACCGGTATCGGCATCAACAGGAACATCAAAATAGTAAATGTCCGGGCTTGTTGAAGTATTTGATTCGCACACAATTTTTTCAGCTAACTCATCAAAAGTTCCGTCACGATTAAAATCTATCCATACAGAAACATCGTAGGTGCTGTTTGCCAACCCGTTGGAAATAGTAATGGGTATTTCGGCCTGCCCCTGATATAAAGCGGTGGAAAGTGATTTGTAATCGTGGTACCCATCGGAAGATGTGTTGGTATTGCTGATGTCTCCCGTTTCGACACTCTCAATATAATCGCTGCCGCCACCGGAAGCACTGCAATAGTTGTGATACGTCCCGACGTTAATGTAAGAGGTTCTTGTTTTGGTATCGTTGCCCAATGCATTGGATGCCGTTAACTGAATGGTGTAATAACCCAATGCCATAAATTGCACCTTGGGGTACTGCGAAGTGGCACTTGTACCATCAACGTATTGATAAGACGAAGGTGTGATAGTCCATTGCCAGGAAGTAGGCTGATTGGAAGAAAAGTCGTTAAAGCTGACGGTTTGATTGGGTATGGGAACCGTATCATCTGCAATAAAGTCGGCTATGGGAGCCGCAGCCGTAAAGGTATATAAATCGGATTCCCACACACCTCTTCCGTAAGTTGCCGCTCTGATGCGGCTGTTTGCCGGAGTGGCATCATCGTAATATATTTTAAGCTCGGTAACCACAACATTGGGCAATCCGGTGCTGAAAAGTTGCCAGGGTGCGGTTCCGTATTTTACATAAACGCCCACATCGGTTCCCACATACAACTCTGTTTCAGAGGTATTTTGACGATTTTGAACAATGCACATTACAGGTACTGACGGCAATCCGTAAGAGATATCCATCCACGAAGTGCCTCCGTCGGTTGTTTGGTAAACCGAGTAGTTGTTGTATTGTCCGAATGTTACCCATACCGTATTCGGATCGTCGTATTTAACGGCTACATAAGTTGGTGTAGCACTGTTTACAGGCAGGGTTCCTGTAATATCAGACCAGGATGACCCACCGTTGTCGGTTTTATAAACACCGGCAACATCTTCTAAGAACCCCTTATTATCCACTCCGTAAATATAATCGGAGTTTGAAGGAGCCACGGCAAATTCACGGAAATTATAGTCACCGATAGCACTCCATGTACTCCCGCCATCGGTTGATTTGTGAAGCCTTGGATCAAATCTATCACTTCTGGTAGCACCAAAATAGAGGGTAGTATGGGTTGTGGGGTCGATGGCAAAAGGACTTATCCAGCGGCCATCAATAAATCCCATATCAGTAGAAGTTGTCCAGTGGTTTGTGGTTTTTATTAAATAACCATTTTGACTTTCGCCATATTGCAGATTATTGTCGGTATAGTCAATATCACAATCCATACCATCACCACCCAAAACATCTTCCCAGGTTCCTGAATTAATGGATTTTGTTCCATTATCCTGTAATCCTGCAATAACATCACCCTGCACCGTTTGCGAAACGGCCAGTCGATAAATTTGGCCCGACACAATTCCGTTTCCTTTGTTATTCCAGTTTATACCGCCATCGGTGGTTTTATATACGCCGCCGTCGTTACATTCAAAAAGTGTTGCTGTTTCATTTTGAAATTTAAGGCAATGTTTATCGGCATGTACTTCGGGTGCCGACCCGCCACAGGTTCCATGCCAGTAGTTGTTAAGATGCCAGTTTACACCACCATCAGAGGTTTTCCAGGTATTGATTCCACCCACAAAAACAATAGCGGCGTTGGTGGGGTCAACACCAAGCGCCAAATCGTACCACCCCTGATAACTACCTGAACCATCGCAGTTAGCACCCATTAAATTAACAAAGTCGCCGGGCAAAAACCAGGAGCTTCCCGAAGTTTCCGATTTATAAAAACCTGTTAATGAACCATAAGAGTCAACAATAGCCGCATAAGCCCATGTACTTTGGTTGGGGCTTACGCCAACCACAACACGATACCCGTTTGTTGTCAGCACTTCCGACCATGTAGCACCTCCATCGGTTGATAAATAGATGCTGCCGCTTGTGTTGCCACCGGCATACATGGTTTGAGGGTTGCCGGGTTTAAATTCAAGGTCGTAAAAGTCGGTGTTGGATAGTTGTGTCCAGTTGTTACCACCATCGGTAGTTTTATAAAGTCCGTTGGTTGTTGCCGCATATAATATGTTATGGTTGTCGGGATTAACAATCAACCGGTTTACCAACACGCCTTCCGAAGCCTGAAACGACAGCCCTGTTGTATTCCAGGTGGCTCCACCATCAACTGACTTAAGCACCCCAATACTATTGTTGTCGCCGGTTTGTCCACCTCCCATACTCCACAATGAGCCACCATCACGGTCACCGGTACCAATGTAAAGGGTATCATTTGAAGTTGTACTTCCTGCCAGTACCACCACATCGCTGACACCCAAAACAGGATTGTCATCGGTGAGGGCAGTCCATGAAGCACCGTCATCGGTTGTTTTCCACAATCCTCCCGAAGGGGAGCCTACGTAATAGGTGTTGTTGTCACCGCTTCTGAAACCGATGCAGTTTAACCTTCCCAAGCCGTAATAACCTCCTGCACTGCTCGAAGGCCCCAATGATGTCCAACTGCCGGAAGTGCTCCGTGAAGGATTACCGTTGTTTGCACGTTCCATAAAAACATCAGACTTCCTGATTCGGGGGAAGTCACCGGTGGTTTTATCAACACGGGTCTCCCAGTACCACTCCCAACGTTTAAATTGTTTGTAGCCGGGAACTCTTTTTTCTTCACCATTCTCATCAATGTAGTAACCATTCCTGTCAATGTTGTAAGAAGACCACTTATCGTTAAACGATTTTTCGATGGAATAGAAATTGTTTTTGGATGCTGCCGCCTTTTGCGGTGCACCACTTTTACTGTTTTGACCAAAAAGGGTGAGGCCGGCCATTACTGTTAATGCAAACAACAAACTTTTGAGGTAAACTTTTTTCATAAGACGAAATCTTTAGTAATCGTTAAGCTTTTTATTGTAATGTGGGTTTTTTACACTCCAAATTACCAACGGAGGTAATCATCACATTATAAATCATTACAAAAGAACCCCATTTAATGGTAAGAAGCAAGATTTAGAGGTCATCAAAAGGTCATCATTGGTAAATTTTGTCAGCACCTCCACTAATCGTCAAAACCAGTAATTACCTTATTAATTAGTCTTTATAAAATATTTAGAAATTAAGTACCATGGTTCGAAATCAAAATCTAATCATCCTGATTGTTTTTACTATGCCGGGAATGTTGGATGGAGATAGGGAAGGAAATATGAGCATAAATAAGAAAATACAATTTTTTAAAGTGGGGTTCTTTCTTACAATAATTTTACACTTTGCCATTTTACATTAAATTGTAAAAAGTCATAGTAAAAGTCATTCCTATAATGATAAATAGTCATTGTGAGAATAGAGAGGGAAACCATAAAGGAGGGTAAAGGACATAAAAAAAGGTTACTAACCCATTGATTAATAACCTTCTCTTTACGTGGAGAATATCGGAATCGAACCGATGACCTCTTGACTGCCAGTCAAACGCTCTAGCCAACTGAGCTAATCCCCCATCTGCAATTTTTTCAATTGCGGCGGCAAAGATATAACAATTTGTTTTTTCATGCAATAATTTTTTAGGCCAGACTCATTTATTTTTTATGCATTTTTGCTTTTCTATTTTTAAAGTTTATGAAACGTCTTTTTATTGCTATTAATATTTATCCCAACCAAACCTTGTTAAAAGCATGTAACGATTTACAAGCCCGATGCAGCCAGGGTAGAATTAAATGGGTTGATGCATCGCTTTTTCATCTTACCCTGAAATTTATTGGCGAAACAACGGAAGATAAAATTGATATCATTTCAAAAACAATCAAAAAAGTTACCGACTCCACAAATTCGTTTTCTTTCGATTTAAAAGGAATTGGCATTTTTGGCAGTACCTATCGCCCACGAATCATCAGGGTAAATATTAACAACGACAAGCAGCTTATCAGATTGGGAAATAATTTGCGATTTGAACTTGAACAAGCCGGCTTTCCCAACGACCGGCAAAACTTTGTGCCGCACCTTACCCTTGCACGAATTAAACAGGTACAGGATAAAGCATTTTTTCAAAAATCCATTGTCCTATATAAAGAGGTGTTTTTTCAAACAATTGATGTACATGAAATATTTTTATACGAAAGTATCCTGCACCCTCATGGACCCGAATATGTTATTTTGGATAAATATAAATTGTTGTAAGGTGTAATAAAATAGCTTTTCTTTGCAACGTACAAATGATTAACGGTGTCATTACAGCGAAATAAAATAAAAAAAAGGTTTACCAAACTATAATTTTTATACTTTAGCCTGCGTTAATAAAAGGAAAAATAAAAAGAACAGAGTATTGAGTTTTAAAAAGTTTTACAACAGTATTATTTTTCTAATTGTTGTTTCGGCAACTGCTTACGGGCAGAGGCTTTCAACTTTTACGCAATATAATAATACCTTAACCTACATTAATCCCGGATTTGCAGGAATGGGTGATGGCGTATGTGTAAACGGACTTTTGCGTCAACACTGGGCCGGTTTTACCGACGATGAAGGCAATAAAGTTGCTCCCGAAACCTACCTTGTTACCATTAACTCACCCATGAAAGTTTTACACGGAGGGCTTGGCGGTTCAATTATTCAGGACAAACTGGGCTTCGAAAAATCAGTAGGCATTAACCTTTCTTATTCGTTTCATGCTTCACTTTCGTTTGCCGATGTGGGCATTGGCGCAGGAGTTAGTTTGATGAACCACAGCATTGATTTCTCAAAATTAAAACCGGAACAATCGGGAGACCCAATTTTGTTGTCCTCCGAACAGGGAGCGATGATTTTTGACGGCAACCTGGGCATATTTGTTAAAACCGAAGATTACTACGTGGGGTTATCAGTAATTAACCTGCTCGAATCGCACGGAAAAAATTTAAGTACCTCCGATAATCAGGTGGTTCGTTACAAAACCGACCGCACCCTGTTTCTTACCGGAATGTACCGGATATTTCTTACCAACCAAGACTATGAAATTGATCCTGGATTTATGATTGAGAGTAATTTAGCCTCCACGCAATATATTATTTCAACCAACGTTAGGTACAAAGACAGATTTTACGCCGGTGTCAGCTATCGGTTTTTAGAGTCGGTGGGCGTTATGGTTGGCGTTAAGTTCAGAGATTTCAATATTAGCTATTCCTATGATATCAATACCATGAGATACGGTATGCCAGGGTCTCACGAAATAGGATTAAGCTACTGTTTTAAAATAAAAGGTGACCATTCAAAAACCAGTTATAAAAACACTCGGTATTTGTAATTGAAAATATTAAGCCCAAAACTAAGTTACATTGCAG
The DNA here is from genome assembly GCA_027011095.1 of Bacteroidales bacterium. Lineage (GTDB taxonomy): Bacteria > Bacteroidota > Bacteroidia > Bacteroidales > F082 > B16-G9. The sequence continues at coordinate 26,817 of JALVAQ010000103.1, read as the reverse complement.
ATTTTCTTATTTTTGGTGCTCGTTAAAAAAGGAAAATAAGGTAAGACACATAAAATCAAATTGTTAAGTATGAAAAGGTTGATTTTTTACATTCTCGTTGCCGGGTTATTGGCAAGTTGTAATAACTCAGGTAATGGAGAATTAGTTGGAGCACGAACTTCATCAAAACCATTCTATCAGGCCGACCCTTACGGGATGGTTTTCGTTCCACAGGGAAGCTTTGTAATGGGTGCCGGTGATGAAGACATTGCAAAAAGTTATTTGGCAGAACCGAAAACAATTTCAGTTTCAGGCTTTTTTATGGATGAAACAGAAATTACAAATAATGAATATCGCCAGTTCGTTAACTGGGTTCGCGACTCAATCGCCAGAACTCTTTTGGGAAATGTTGACCCCGAAGATTTTCTGATTGAAGAAAATGAAAAAACCGGCGAAGTTTACGACCCCCCTTACCTAAACTGGAAAACAGACATCAACTGGGATAGCGAAGACCAGGATGTAAGAGATGCACTCGAAGAGATGTACCTCCCCGAAAACGAAAGATTTTTCCGCCGCCGCGAAATTGACACCCGTAAATTAATGTACACATATCAATGGGTTGACCTACACGCTGCTGCTAAAAAGGATTTTTCAGAACCCGGCGACTATCGTAATGCCGGACTGGCAAACCGTCCGCAGGGACTTCGCGACCGATCGGTTTATGTTCGTAACGAAATGATTGGCGTTTATCCTGATACATTGGCATGGATTGCTGATTATACCTATTCGTTTAACGACCCCATGACCGAAAAATATTTTTGGCATCCCGCTTACGACAATTACCCTGTAGTAGGTGTAAACTGGCGTCAGGCACGGGCATTTTGCGTTTGGAGAACACAACTGCTTAATTCACATATTAAACATAAAAAAGGCAATGTGGAACTTTCAGAATTCCGTCTTCCCTCCGAAGCCGAATGGGAATGGGCTGCCAGAGGGGGGTACCAGCTTAATCCCTATCCCTGGGGCGGGCCTTATACCCTTAACGAAAAAGGATGCTTTTTGGCAAACTTTAAACCCCGCAGAGGAAATTACATTGCCGATGGCGGATTACGTACAGTTATTGTAGCACACTATCCTGCCAACGACTGGGGCTTGTACGATATGGCCGGAAACGTGGCCGAATGGACAAACTCGGCTTACGACCCGTCCTCTTACAACTTTACATGGGATATGAACCCCAACTACACCTATAATGCAAAAGAGGACGATCCGCCAGCCATGAAACGTAAAGTAATTCGTGGTGGTTCGTGGAAAGATATTAAATATTATTTACAGGTCACTACCCGTGCCTATGAATATCAGGATACAGCCAAGGCCTACATAGGGTTCAGATGTATTCAGCCATACCTTGGACGAAACAAAGGCGACAACCCAAGCAAAGCTTCACGGGTTTATCATTAATAAGAACAATTATTTGAATTAAATTTATAACAAAATCAATAAAATTATTTGATCATGGGCTTAATGGATTTCACACACACAAGAATTTATAGAAACATAATGGCTAAAGTATATGGTTTTGGTGCGTCCATCGTATTGGTAGGAGCACTCTTTAAAATCATCCACCTACCCGGTGCCAACGAAATGTTAACGGTAGGTTTGCTTACTGAAGCTGTTATCTTTTTCCTTTCAGCATTTGAACCACCTCATGTTGAACCCGACTGGAGTCTCGTTTATCCCGAACTTGCCGGAATGTATCGCGATGATGTGAATGATAATGTTTTGGAGCAAAGAAAAACACCCACTCAACGACTGGATGAAATGTTTGAAAAAAATAATGTCAACGATGAGGTGCTGGGAAGGTTAGGTGAAGGCTTAAGCAAACTCTCCGAAACCGCCAATCAAATAGGACAGGCCAATGAAGCTGTTTTTGCCACCAAAGAATTTGCAACAAGCTTAAAAGGTGCATCCGAAACCGCTAATAAACTGAATGAAGTTATGACCCAGGATTTATCGGCCGCTACAAGCTACTCCGAAAGCGTTGCCAAAGTTGCCGAAAATGCAAACGAATTAATAAAAACTTTTGACGAGTCGAATAGCTCCACCGTTGAATTTTCCAATCAGGTACAAGAACTTAATAAACGCATGCGTAACCTTAACAAGGTTTATGGCAATATGCTTTCAGCCATGAATGTTAATGACTAGTATTATTAACTAAGGTATTTAATTGTTTTAAATAAAAAATTAAAAAATGGCTGGATATAAAGAAACCCCACGGCAAAAAATGATTTCCATGATGTATTTGGTACTTTATGCTTTACTGGCATTAAATGTATCAAAGGACGTGCTAAATGCATTTCTTGTTGTGAACGAAAGCATGCAAACTACCAATGCAAGCCTGGAAAACAAAGTGGATTATATTTATGATAAATTTAAAGTCCAATACCAATTAAACAAAGATAAAGTCGGCCCCAAGTACCAGGAAGCTGTTCAGGTAAAAGAGGAAAGCGAAAAGCTTTTAAACTACCTCGAGGATTTGAAGTTTAATTTGGTAAAAGCCTCCGAAATGGGTGTGTTGCCGAAAAACACCAAAGAGGATTCGCTTAAAATCAGAGAATTATATTACAAAGACACTGTTATAAACGGCGTTCAACAAAAATACCTGCTGCTTGACAAAGTACCTACAAAAGACAAATACGACAACACTACGCACTATATGATTGGCAACAAAAATAATGGCGAAGCGTATAAACTTAGCCAAAAGTTAAAAGAGTATCGTAGCTTTATGTTGCAAAAAATGAATGAGCCTGAAAACTCTAAAAAAATAGGACTTGTCATTAAACCCGGAAAAGTTTACCACGATGCCTCCGGAACCAAAGAGGACTGGGAGTATCATAATTTTAACCACACCATTCTTGCTGCCGATATTACGTTAATAAATAAAATTATTAACGAAGTACAATCTGCTGAATTTGATGCTGCAAATTATCTGTATGCTTCTGTTTCGGCCACCGACTATAAATTCGACCATGTTGAAGCTAAAATTATTCCCAAAAGTACCTATGTTCTTAAAAACAAAAAGTACGAAGCCGAAGTATTGGTTGCAGCCTACGACACAAAAACCAAACCTGATGTTTATTATGTAACCGGCGTTGATAAGTGGAAACCGGATTATAAAAAACGTGCTAAAAAAGTTACCGGTACCGAAGGAACTGTTAAATTGGAATTTCCGGCAACCAGCGAGGGTATAAAAAAATATGCAGGTGTTATTGAAATGATTGACCCAAAAACCAACAAACCTACACAATACGAATTTAATGGTAGTTATGTGGTAGCTCCACCATCGCTTACGGTATCTCCTTTAAAAATGAATGTGTTTTATATTGGTGTTAAAAACCCCGTTTCTATTTCAGTACCGGGCTTGTCAATGGATAAGGTAACACCTTCCATTTCGAAAGGTAAACTTTATAAGGATCCCAAAAACAAAGGTCAGTGGATTGTTGAAGTTAGTAAAGGTATGAAAAACGTTACCGTTTCAGCTTCTGCTAAAATTGATGGAAAACCTTATAATCTTGGTGCAGTTGACTTTAGGGTTAAACGTGTTCCCAACCCAACCGCTACCATTGCGGGTATGACAGGCGGTGCTATCGACAAAAACCAGCTGCTTGCAGCCGGAGCTATTATCCCCGAAATGAAAGGATTTGAATTTGACCTCTTCTATTTCCGTATTACTTCCTATTCGTTTACAACCCTTATTAATGGCGACTTTTTTACCATTAAAGCCAAGGGTAATACCTTTTCAAAAGATATTATTAAACGCATCAGAAGCGGAAAAAGAAAACAGAAATTCTTCTTTGAGAACATACAAGCAAAAGGGCCTGACGGATCCAAGCGTAGCCTGAACCCTGTCAACCTCGAATTGAAATAATTAATTATTTATAAGATATGAAAAAGTTTTTTGTTGCATTTGTTACATTCACCCTGCTTTTTGGGGGCGGCATTTTTGCCCAGATTGTGGATAACCAACCCCTCGACCAGGTGTATGCTAACAATGATGGTGAAAATATAAAACCTGCACCGTTGCCAACCGTTAGAAAGGCAGATGTAATGTGGTCAAAAAGAATATGGCGCGAAATCGACTTCAGGCAAAAATTTAACCAAAAGCTATATTATCCAATCGAAACCCAGCAAAACTGGAAATCGTTTACGGTTACCATTTTGGATGCCGTTAAAGAGGGCGAAATTACTGCCTACGATATCAACAATACCGATGAACTGCTGATTCCGATTACCTACAACGAAATTGTTGGACGCCAAATCGACACTTCTTACACAACCATGAGGAGGCCTTACCCTCCTTACGATGAGTACGATACGGTTATTTATACCACCTTCGACCCAACCAAAATAATGCGCCTGCGTATTAAAGAAGACTGGTATTTTGATAAACAACGTTCACAAATGATGGTTCGTATCCTCGATATGTGTCCGGTAATTATTAAAGAACGTAACGGCGAAGAAGGTACCGAGCCGTTATTTTGGTTCTCCTATGCCGAAGCCCGTCCCGTTCTGGCCAACTCGTATGTGTTCAATGGCGCTAACTCAGCCATGCGCCTTTCGTTCGATCAGGTATTTATCAAAAGGCTTTTCGATAGCTATATTTACAAAGAACAAAACGTATTCGACCGCCGTATTTCGCAGTACGCTACCGGCGTTGATGCTCTGCTCGAATCAAAACGAATTAAAGACGAAATGTTTAATTTTGAACAGTTTCTTTGGGAATATTAATCGCTCTGCTTAAAAAAACAAAAAAAACTCTTCGATACCGAAGAGTTTTTTTTTGCTCCGGTTTTTTATCTTTGTAAAAAATGAATAATCTGCTCGAAACCAATATCACCTATTTAAAAGGAGTAGGGCCTAAACGCGCCGACCTGCTTAAAAAGGAATTGGACATTGTTACCTACGAAGACATGCTCAATTACTTTCCTTTCAGATATGTTGATAAAAGCAAATTTTATAAAGTACGCGACATTACCACCGATACCACCTGGTTTCAACTGAAAGGAAAAGTATCGAATGTTACACCTGTTGGCGACAAAAGAACAAAATATATTACTGCCACCTTTACCGATGATACGGGAAGTATCGGACTGGTGTGGTTCAGAGGACTACAATGGGTAAAAAACCGATTTCAACCGGGTAAAGAATATCTTATTTTTGGCAAACCCTCGGTTTTTAAAGGACGTTTTAATTTTGTGCATCCCGAAGTAGAAGACGTTATTGACGGTGAACCCTTAATTCAGGGCAACCGCCTCGAAGGCATTTACCGTACTTCCGAAAAAATGAAAAACATGGGGCTGGGAACCCGCTCCATTGCACGGTTAATGAAATTGTTGCTTGCCCAGGTGATTGAAGTAATACCGGAACCCCTTCCCGACTACCTTACCAAACATTACAAACTGCTGTCAGCAAAACAAGCCTACATGAATATTCATTTTCCCGAATCACCTGAAATTATAAAAGAGGCCGAACGGCGTTTAAAATTTGAAGAACTGCTCTTTTTGCAGCTTCAAATGCTTAAACAAAAAATAAATATTCAACAAAAAATACGAGGCCGGGTTTTCAGTGTTGTGGGTTCGTTTTTTAACGACTTCTACCATCACCACCTGCCATTTACCTTAACCGATGCTCAAAAACGGGTTATTAAAGAGATAAGACTCGACATGAAATCGGGAAAACAGATGAACCGGTTGCTACAGGGCGATGTGGGAAGCGGCAAAACACTGGTGGCGCTTATGTCGGTTTTAATAGCCCTCGACAATGGTTTTCAGGCAGCCATGATGGCGCCCACCGAAATATTGGCTACTCAACATTTTCATTCCATAACCACCATGCTTCAGGACATGGATGTGGAAGTGGGCTTATTAACAGGTTCAACCAAAAAAGCACAGCGTAAAATAATTCACAAACGGCTGAAAGAGGGAAAAATGCAACTGTTAATAGGCACCCATGCGCTCATTGAAGATACAGTGGAATTTCAAAACCTCGGGTTGGTTATTATCGACGAGCAACATCGTTTTGGTGTGGCGCAACGTGCCCGCCTTTGGAAAAAAAACAGCCTCCCCCCCCATGTACTTGTTATGACAGCCACACCCATTCCACGAACCCTTGCCATGACCGTGTACGGCAATCTCGACGTATCCGTTATCGATGAACTGCCTCCGGGACGAAAACCCGTTAAAACCCTTCATTTTTTCGACAACAACAGACTTAAGGTAATCGGTTTTATGCGCGACCAAATTAAAAAAGGCCGCCAGATTTATGTGGTCTATCCGCTGATAAACGAGTCGGAAACGTTGGATTTAAAAAATTTAATGGATGGCTATGAACAGATGCAGCGCGACTTTCCACTGCCCGAATATCAGGTTAGCGTGGTACATGGAAGACTAAAACCCGAAGATAAAGAGTACGAAATGAAACGCTTTGTGGAGGGAAAAACCGATATTATGGTTTCCACAACCGTAATTGAAGTGGGTGTTGATGTGCCCAACGCTTCGGTGATGATTATTGAAAATGCCGAACGGTTTGGCCTGTCGCAACTACATCAGCTGCGAGGCAGGGTAGGACGTGGAACCGATCAGTCGTATTGTATTCTGATGTCAGGCCATAAACTATCAAACGAAGGAAGAAAACGGTTGGAGATAATGGTTAAAACCAACGATGGTTTTGAAATTGCCGAGGCCGACCTCAAACTTCGTGGCCCCGGCGATATGCAGGGAACCCGCCAATCGGGAATGCTCGAGTTTAAAATTGTAAACCTTGCAAAGGACGGCCTTCTGGTTACCGAAACCCGCACCATCGCTCAAAAAATCCTTGACAAAGATACCAACCTCGAACTCCCTGAAAACAACCGTTTAAAAAGAAAACTATTAGACCTCACCAAACACAAAGCCAACTGGGGTCGCATATCATAAAAATCAAAATAATCAGCGTCCTATTTGATTTGACAAAACCTTTAGTACGAACTTGTTTAAAGTTAACCTAATGACAATGGGTGTAAAATATTGTAAATCAGAAAATGAATTCCACATTCCCCTCCTTGGAGGGGATAAAGGGGTGGGTCTATGAGAAAACATATTCACTTTTCTGGTTTACAATATTTTACCAGTAGTTCAAATAAAAGACTTTAAACAAGTTCTATATCAAATTAAGAAATAACCTTCTATCTCCCCAAAAAATCCATTCTTTTCTTTTGCAAGTAATAAATAATTAAATTTGCCCTCTATTTTACCGGTTGAATAATAAAAAAGCCATAAACGAGTTATATCAAAAAGTAGAAAAAAGCATTGATTGGCAGAAAAACATACACCTTACTATTTGTCCTATTCTTGTTGTTGGCAGGCATAACGCTTAACAGCTGCTCCACTAAAAAAAATACCTGGACACGCCGTGCCTATCACAATGTTACCTGCCACTATAATGTTTACTGGAACGGTTTGATGAGCCTCGAAGAAGGCGAAGTATTGCAACACGAAAAAATAAAAGATAACTACAAAACCATTCTAAAAGTTTACAATTACGGCACCAAGGCCGATGCTAAAACACTGTTTCCTAAAATGGACAGAACCATCGAAAAAGCATCCATCGCCATTCAAAAACACTCCATGTATTTTGGAGGAAAAGAGCAGGTAAAATGGGTGGCTCAAAGCTATCTTATGATGGGAATTGCCCACTTTTATAAACAGGATTACATTCCTGCCCGACGTGTGTTCGACTATGTTTACAACGAATATAAAGACAATCCCATCCGCTATGAAGGACTGCTTTGGTTGGCAAAAACCTACATTCAAATGGAACGCCCCGCCAAAGCCGAGGCAACTTTAAATCTCCTCACCTCAAAAACAGATGATGACATTTTTCCAACAAAAGTATATAATGAGCTGCCTTTGGTTGAAGCCGATTTTTACCTTTCACAAAAGAATTATGCTGCTGCATACCCATTCCTCGAACGTGCCCTGGAGCTTAATAAAAATCGTTTTTTTACAAACAGAGTGCTTTTCATTCTTGGACAGATTAATCAAAAGGACGGTGATTTCCAACGAGCCACGCGTTATTACAGCAAACTGATAAAACGAAACCCCGACTACGAGCTTGCCTTTAATGCCCGTCTTAACCTGGCACAGTCGTACGACTCAAAAACAGGAAACAGCAAAGCCATTACCAAACTGCTGATGAAAATGACCAAAGAGTCGAAAAACAAAGAATTTTTAGACCAAATTTATTATGCACTGGCCGATGTGGCTTTAAAAGACAACAATGACACCTTGGCTGTTAACTACTTACGTAAATCAGTCGCCAGCAGCATCAACAACAATTATCAAAAAACGGTTTCTTCGTTAAAGGTTGCCGATCTTTACTTTAAGGAAACAGAATATAAATTTTCCAAACTGTACTACGATACCGCCATGATGGCGCTTCCGGCAGATTTTCCCAACTATTTTCAAATTAAAGAGAGAGCCGAAATTCTTACCGGTATTGTCGAACAACACCAAACTATCAAAGAGCAGGACAGCCTGCAAACCCTGGCAAGGATGAGTCCCGAGGAGCGAAACGCAATAATTGACGCCGCCATTGAACGATATAAAGTTGCTGAAGAAGAACGGATTAAACGAGAGGAAGAAGAAAAGGAGGCCAAAGAGGCTGAACAGATTGCTTTAAAAAACGGCATGCAGCCCGGAATGGGTATGGGAAGACGTAGTGGCCCGGGTGGCCCTCCGTCGCTGGGTGCAGGAAACGGAAAATGGTATTTTTACAACCCTCAGGCACTCAGTAAAGGATACAGTGAGTTTGTACGTAAATGGGGTAAACGCCGGCTAACCGACAACTGGAGGTTAAGCGATAAGCGCCAAATGATGCTTGAAACAGACGATTTAAATGGAGAAACAGCACGGGCTGACAGCACGATATCCGATTCCATCTCAAAAGCATCATCAAAAACTACCCCTTATGACAGAGAATTTTATTTGAACGGATTACCAAAAACAGATGCCGATTTTGAAGCTTCCGATAAAATGATTTTAGAAGCCTATCACAAATTGGGAACACTGTACAAAGAATCGTTGCATGACACTACCGGCGCTATCTCGGTTTATACCAAACTGTTGAAACGATTTCCTGAAAATAAGTATGAACTCGAGTCGTGGTTTGCTTTGTATCAACTATATGCGGGAAAAAAAGAAGTTTCGGAAGCTGCCAAATATAAAAATCTGATTTTAACAAAATACCCCGACAGCGATTTTGCCAAAGTAATTATTGACCCTGATTATTTTGTTAAACTGGCACAAAAAAAAGGTCAGATTGTAAAACTGTACGACCGTACTTATAAAGCCTTCGAACGCGAACAGTATTTCAGAGTGCTTTCGTTTGCCAACAAAGCCATCGAAGAATACCCCGACAACAAATCACTGATGCCGCGATTCCTCTATCTACGAGCCATTGCCCTCGGTAAAGCTACCACTGCTGACTCCATGTACACCGAAATGAAAGCCCTCGTGGCAGCCTATCCGCAAAGCGAAGTAACACCACAGGCAAAACAAATTTTAAAAACCCTGAGAGCCGAATATGGTTTTGACGGAGGCGTTAAAGCAGAAAAAGGAAAAAAAGCTAAAAAGAATGTAAAATATAAGGTGCTTAAAAAAATTCCATTCTTTGTAATATTGGCTGTTGATGGCAATAAAGTTAAAATCAACCCGCTGAAAGTCAGGATTTCCGACTTTGATAAAAAGTATTTCCGGTTAAGAAAACTAAGAATAAAAAGCCTGCAACTCGATAACCAACGGGTACTTATTACCATTGGTAATTTCAGCAATAAAAACGATGCCGCCAACTACTACCGAGCCATTAAAAACGACGAATATGTTTTGTCGGGCTTAAGCAAAGACGACTATCAGATTTTCCCCATTTCCACCAAAAACTATCCCATCATGTACCGCGACAAAGATGTAAAAGGTTATCTCGAATTTATGAAAGAGAATTATAACTTTGAGTAATATCGCTATCCAAGCTCGTTCGGATTTGCCTGCCCGTCCGGCACGTTCGGACGATCAAAGAGTATAGTGGGGATACAATATAGCTATTTCCTGTTTTTCATCCACAAATCTCTTAAAATAACCTATCTTTGTATAGATAAACGTTGACCAGTCTCAACAATTCCGCACACAATATTATGGCAGAACAAAAAGAAAATCCGTTAAAGTTTTACGCCAAGTATTCATCGTTGGCCATCCAAATGGGTGTAATTATTATTGCCGGAGCCTTTGGTGGTAAAGAGTTGGACAAATTAATCGCATGGAAATTCCCGGTATTCACCTTGGTACTTACCATATTGGGTGTAATAATTTCGGTATTGTGCGGAATGCGCGAATTGTTCAGGTATAACAGGGATAGTGGGGAGCAAGAAAAAAGAAAAAAGAAAAAAGAAAAAAGATAAATAATGGAAACAACCTTTAAAAAACTGGCAATACGGTTTACTGTTTTTGTATTGCTTATAACTGCTTTGTCCTTTGCTGCTGAGCAGTGGATGCCCGCTTTAAAACCAACCATACACTGGCCTGTAATTTTACTTGTTATGTATATTCTTACACTGGGAGTTTTATACCTCCTGGTAAATTCATTAAAAGCCAGAATGGTAAAATTTGTAAACACCTACCTGCTGGTTAGTTTTGGAAAAATGATACTGTTTGCAGTACTGCTATTTGTTTATGCATGGCTTAATCCCGACGATGCCGTTTCGTTTATTTTAACATTTTTAGTCTATTATCTGGCACTTTTAATTTATGAAGTTGCAGTTTTACTTGGTATGAACAAGCCAAACCCGAATAAATAGGAAAAGACAATTTACAAATAACAAATTCCAAAACTTGAAACCGATTTGATTATTGAGATTTGTTTTTGGGGATTTTTTGTTTAGAAAAAGCAAGAATATTAAAAATAAATCAGTATAAAAAATAGTACTGCAAGCGATTGTAAAAAAATTTCGCATTATACCTGCCACTTTCATTTATTTTTATACTTTTAACGTTTCTTAACGATAAGCATTTTTATGGTATATCAAGGATCGTTTCAGGATGTTTTTTTAGTACTTGCCGGGCTTGTCTGGATAGGCTATTCGGCTTTTCGTTCCGGCAAGAAAAAGCAGAAGTCATCCACTGCAGTTTCCCATGGTAAAACAAGCAAAAAAAACAGCCTTTTTGAGGAGCTGCTTGCACAATACACACAAGGCACCAAAATAGAACCGGAAGAAAACTTTAATGTTAAAAACGATTTTAACATTGCAACCGAAAACAAAAAGAATGAGTCCTCTATTGAAACGGTAAGGCGTTTTACCGATTCCGACATTTATGAAGAGGAGGAAAGTGAAGAGTCGCTGGAAGCAAGATCAGCATTGGATGAAACTGAAATTGTTGTCAAGACTAATAAACAGAAAAGAGAAATAAGTAACAGAAATTTTAATTTGAAAAAAGCATTTATTTATTCTGAAATATTAAATCAGAAATATATATAATTTTTATTGGTTAAAAATTTGGTGATTTAGTAGTTGATTTATTAATTAATTATAAATTTACCGACCCTTTTAATAATACAGTTAGTCTATCATTATGGATATAAAATTGCGGATATGATTAGAAAATTACTCCTTACATTTGGTTTGATTCTTTCCGGTGGCATTATGTTGTTTGCTCAGCAAGGTGCTCTAAAAGGAAAAGTTATTGATAAAACTACCAAAGAACCCGTTCCTTTTGCAAATATCGTGTTGGAAAACAACGGAACAATGATTGGAGGTGCCACCTCCGATTTTGATGGTAACTATCAGATTAAACCCATCCCTCCGGGAAAATACAGTTTAAAAGCCACCTACATCGGCTACAAAACAGTTATTGTAAACGGCATGGCCATTTCGGCCGATAAAACCCGGTTTTACGACATCGTAATGACACCAACTTCGGAAACCCTTGATGAAGTTGAAATTGTGGACTACACGGTTCCACTTATTTCAAAGGATGAAACTTCCAGCGGTGCTTCGGTAACTTCCGAAGAGATTTCAAAAATGCCTAACCGTAGTGCCAACGCAGTTGCAACCACAGTGGGAGGTGTGTTTTCAAAAGATGGTGAGCGCGGTAGTGTCCGGGGTGCCCGTTCAAACGCAACAGCCATGTACATTGATGGTATCAGAGTAATTGGTAACTCCTCCGTTCCGCAATCGGCCATCGAACAAGTTGACGTAATCCTCGGTGGTACACCAGCTCAGTATGGCGATGCCACATCGGGAGTTATTAATGTTACTACCAAGGGTGCTTCGCGTAAATTTGGTGCAGGACTCGAAATGGAAACCTCTCAATTTCTCGATGCTTTCGGTTACAACCGTCTGGGATTCAATGTTATGGGGCCGTTAATTAAAGGAAAAGATAAAAATGGTACCGCACTGCTCGGTTTTTTCATTGCCGGCGATGGATACTACCGTAAAGACGGGGCGCTATCAGCTGTTGGACATTATTATGCCAAAGATGATGTGCTGGCTAACCTCGAACAAAATCCGTTAAGGCCTGCCGGTTCTGGTTCCGGTACCTTTATTAATGGTAACTTTTTACGGAATGACGACCTGCAAAAATTAAATTATTCAAAAAACACCACCAATTGGAATATTAACCTGCTTGGTAACATAAGCGTACGTACAACCGAAAATATCACCTTAACTTTCGGCGGTGCCTATAACCGTTCGCACCGAAATGCATTCAGATCTTCTAATGGTCCCGACCCTTCATTATTAAACTACAAAAAAAATGGCGTTTTCAACGATGAAACCATTCGTGGTTACGTCAGGTTCACCCAACGTTTCCCCTCGGCAAGCGATAGCAAATCGTTGTTAAAAAATGTGTTATACACCATTCAGGCCGACTACACCAAAGTTCGCGGCGAACATGGCGACCCCAACCATTGGGATGACATTTTTAAATATGGCTATCTTGGAAAATTCAGTACTTATAAAAGCCCTACCTATGAATTGGGTAGCGACACAGTTAACGGCATTACCTACGATAATGTATGGCTGTTAAACAAATGGGATTACGATACGTTAACTACATGGACACCCGAAGATTACAATCCGCTTGTTGCACAATACACCACAAGTTATTACAATACATTTGCCGGATATTCTGAAGGCCATTACGATAACACCGATAACATTTTACTTGGTGGAGGTTTACTTAACGGAAGCCGGCCGGGATCGGTATATGGATTGTATCAGTCACCGGGTACCAACCAGGTTGGCTACGGCAGATACGACAACGACCAGTATAACCTGAAATTGGATGCTTCGATGGATCTTGGCGACCACGATATTAAACTGGGATTCCAATACGAACAACGTTCCAATTCGGGAATCAGTTGGGCAACCACAGGCATGTGGAACCTGATGCGTCAACTTACAAACTTTCACATTATGGAACTGGATAAGGACAACCCATATTTAGTACAACACGATGGTATAGTTGACACCATTATCTATTATAGAAAATACGATGCCCTTACTCAACGTACTTTTGACAAAAACCTGCGCGAAAAACTCGGGCTTCCTGTTGACGGCCTTGATTTTATCACCATCGACTCTTATGATTACGACAATCAGACGATTGAGTATTTTGATAAGAATGGCGATAAGCACACTGTTCAACTGGATAAAGACCTCTTTAACATCGACATGTTTGCTCCCGATGAACTTTGGAATGACGGTAACTCATACATTAGTTATTATGGTTTCGACTATAAAGGAAACAAACTAAAAAACCAACCCACTTACGATGACTTTTTTGGCAAACAAGATGCAAACGGCATGTACACCCGTAATATCGGCTCTTTCAAACCAATTTATATGGCCGGCTATATTCAGGATAAATTCTCCATTAAAGACCTTATCTTTAATATAGGTGTTCGTGTTGACCGGTTCGATGCCAACCAAAAAGTATTAAAAGACCCCTATTTATTATTCCCTGCCAAAACAGCAAGTGAGGTAAATAACCTTGGTGGCAATCAAATCTCACATCCCGGTAACATAGGAAGCGATTATGTTGTTTATGCCGATAAAGTTGAAAACCCAACCAGAGTAACAGGATACCGTAATGGAAATATTTGGTACAATGCTCAGGGAGTTGAAATTCAAGACCCTTCTATACTGGATGTAGGTAGTGGAATTTCACCAGTGCTTCAGAATCAGAATCAAGACAGGGTTGATATCAACTCATTTAAAGATTACGACCCTCAGGTCAGCATTATGCCACGTATCTCATTTTCATTCCCTATTTCGGATGAAGCCCTGTTTTTTGCCCACTATGATGTGTTAACACAACGGCCATCAAGTAATACTTATACCACACCGGCCACCTATTACTATTTTAACACCATAAGCGGAGCAATCAACAACCCATCGCTTACTCCTGAAAAAACCATTGATTATGAATTGGGATTTACTCAAAAACTAAACAACACATCAGCCATTACCTTTTCAACCTTTTATCGTGAAATGCGTAATATGATTCAGTTGTATCGTTTTAACGGAGCCTACCCTAAAGATTATACCTCTTATAATAACCTCGACTTTGGAACCGTAAAAGGATTAACCGTTGACTACGATTTACGCCGTACCGGAAACATCCAGCTGAGAGCCTCATATACACTTCAGTTTGCCGATGCTACCGGTTCATCCACAACAACAGCTGCCTCGCTGATTGCTGCCGGATTACCAAACCTGCGTTCCACATTCCCAATGCCCTGGGACAGACGCCATCAGTTTAACATTGTATTCGATTTTCGCTATGCCGATGGTAAAAAATACAACGGCCCCCGCATTAATCGCGATAAGTCAGGCAAAGCTCCCATTGATCTTCTTAGCAATTTTGGTGTAAACATGACTCTGAGCGGTGGTTCAGGTGTTCCTTACACCGCTTCGCGAAATGTTACATCACCCATTTCAGGCGGCGTACACCTGCTTCGTGGTACCTATGGAGGTTCACGCTTGCCATGGCAGTTCAGAATTGATATGCGTGTTGACAAAGACTTTTACTTTAAAGCACGTAAAAAGAAAGATGGCTCTACCCATCAGTCATACATGAATGTTTACTTCCTCGTACTTAATGTGCTCAATACACATAATGTGATGAACGTTTATCCTTACACAGGCAATGCCGACGATGACGGATACCTTGCAGCACCGGAATGGCAACGTGAAATTAACAACCAATTGGATCCCGAGTCATACCGTGAATTATACAGCATATATGTTAATCGTCCCGGAAACTATAGTGCTCCGAGACAGATTCGATTTGGCGTTTCATTCAACTTTTAATGTCACACCTTAATAATTGTTATAGTAACTAAAGAATAAACAGAATATATTATGAAGAATATTACTCATATTTTATTGATTGTTTTCATTTCATCACTTATGGCTTCCACAACCTATGGAAGAGAGGTGCAATACGACAGTCTTAAAGTAAAGCGCGTTTTAAAAAATACCACGGCAGGTTGTGCTCCTGCTGCCGGTTTTGAGTGGCTTGACATTAACAATGTGAAAGCACGTATCAACACAGGTGGTGATATGTGGTGGGACTTACCCGGTGGTACAGGCTCCAAATATTATATACCTAAAAATGGTACTGCTACCTCTATGTTTTCGGGTGCTTTATGGATTGGTGGCCTCGACATTAACAACCAGCTTAAATTGGCTGCTTTGCGTTATCGTCAGGTAGGAGTCGATTACTGGACAGGCCCCTTAACCATCGACGGAACAGCAGCTATTGATGCAGCAACCTGCTCGCAATACGATAAACATTTTAAAATTTATCGTGCCGATGTTGATGAGTTTCTGTCGCATACCGACCCTGAAACCGGTGTTTTTGTTCCGGACGAAAAATATCACATCCCCGAATCTATCCTAAACTGGCCTGCTCATGGCGATCCATCCAAAGGACAAAGCTATTATTTAGCACCCTTTTACGATAACGATGGAGATGGAGAGTACGATCCTTTTAAAGGTGACTACCCCTATTACGATATTGATAACTCATTATGCCACACCAAAACACCTACTAAAGATGAAGAACTTGAAGGCGTTATTCATGGTAGTGTACTTTCCGACCAGGTTATTAAAGGTGACCAAACTTTATGGTGGGTTTTTAACGATAAAGGGAATGCACATACTGAAACGCAGGGTTCTGCCATCGGTATGGAAATCAGAGCACAGGCCTTTGCCTTTGCTACCAACGATGTGATTAATAACATGACCTTTTACAGTTATGAAATTATTAACCGCTCTACCTATGAATTAACCAACACCTATTTTTCACCATGGGTGGATACCGACCTTGGATATGCCCGTGATGACTTTGTGGGTTGTGATGTTAGCAGAGGATTAGGATATTGTTACAACGGAAAGGATGTTGACGGTAACGGTGAAGTGGAATCGTATGGCGATCAACCACCTGCCATAGGTGTTGACTTTTTCCAGGGGCCATATATGGATCCCGATGGAATTGACAATCCTAAGTATGATTCTGTAGTTGACCCGAATACCGGTGATATGACAACCGTTCAGCGTTGCGATGAAAGTATCAACGGTGTAAACTTTGGAAATGGCATTATTGACGACGAACGTTTCGGAATGCGACGCTTTGTTTACCATAATAACGGGGGAAACCCTGCACAGAGTGACCCCGAAATTGCTCCTCAGTATTATAATCTGTTGCGTGGTATATGGAAAGATGGTACTAAAATGTATTATGGTGGTACTGCTTACATTACAGGTCAGGGAACTGTGGGACCTGAATGTGATTTCATGTTTCCCGGCGACTCCGACCCTTGCAACTGGGGTACCGGAGGCCAACCACCTAACGGTGGATTTGGTCAAAATGGTTTTTATTGGACTGAACAAACCGGTAACAACGGAAGTCCTAACCCTCCCGGTGACCGTCGTTTTATGCAGTCGGCAGGGCCATTTACCTTGAAACCGGGTGCCGTTAACTATATTACCGTTGGTATTCCATGGGCACGTGCTACTTCAGGTGGCGCTTGGGCGTCAGTGGAACTATTAAGGGTAGTTGATGATAAATGTCAGGCACTTTTCGATAACTGCTTTAAAGTGATTGACGGGCCAACTGCTCCCGATTTATCGGTATCTGAGTTGGACAGAAAATTTGTTTTTTATATTTCTAACTCCAGATCATCCAATAATTACCAGGAAGGATATGCTGAATATGATCAAAACATTATTCAACCTTATCCGTTGGATCCTACCAAACGTAGCGACTCTCTTTACAGGTTTGAAGGTTATCAAATATTCCAGTTGAAAAACGATCAGGTAACCATCGAAAGTATTCATGATCCTGACTTGATGCGACTGGTTGCCCAGTTTGACCTTAAAAACGGCGTTACCAAGCTTGTAAATTACAATTACGACGAATCTATTGGAGGTAACGTTCCGGTAGTTGAAGTTAAAGGAGGTGACAATGGTATTTCACACTCATTCGAAATAACACAAGATGCCTTTGCATCGGGCGATGTGCGGTTGGTAAACAACAAAGTTTATTACTATACAGCCATTGCATATGCATATAATAACTACATGGATTACAACGAAGACCCGAATGTTAACAAAGGTTTGTATGGCCAAAAGAAACCGTATCTGTCAGGACGTAAAAACATTAAACTTTATTCTGCCATGCCTCACCGTACTGTTAATGGTACTATTATTAAAGGTGATTACGGTACACGGCCCGAAATTACCAGAATTGCAGGTTATGGAAATGGTGGCATGACATTGGAATTGTCTGATGAAACCGTTGAACAGATTTTAAGCAAACCACCTGCCAGCGAAACCAATATTTTTGGTGGACCCGACTACCCAATGGTTTATAATCCAACCTATAAAACCAATGCAGGCCCTGTTAATGTTAAAGTTATCAATCCGCTTGGCGTTAAAGAAGGTAATTTTGAATTGTGGCTCGACTCGCTGGAACGCGTTAAAATATATGGGGTAAGCGATGTGGTTGGCCTGGTTGGCGACACCACTTCAAAAATGGTTGCCAAATGGCATATTAAAGACAAAGCTACCGGCACCATTTATACTGCCGATACCACCATTATTATGAACAATGAGCAGCTCTTTAACGATCTGGGACTTTCGGTTCAAATGACACAACCTTATCAACCGGGTCCTATTACTGTTGGTAAAGTGTCTATTGATAATAACATGAAACCTGTAAAAGTGGTGTTGTCAGATAACAACGGGCTGATTAGTTCATCGGTGGTTTATGAGGATAGCTCACAGATGTGGCTTAGTGGTGTGGAAGATGAAGACGTTCCCGGATATGTTTTAAACTGGATTCGTTCAGGTACCTACCAAAGTCAGGAACTATCTAATGACGATGACTGGGGTATGCAAACGAAACCACCAAATCCATGGGATCCTACTGAGGCCTACGAAAAAATTGCCAATGGTACATGGGCTCCTTATGCACTTACTACTTATGGAAACAATTCGTTAATTGGTGGTGGTGTTGTTCAATCAAGAATAGGTCCAGCTTTTAATAGTTCATCAAAAATATTTTCTGGCCTGGATGATTTAGCCAGTGTTGACATCGTGTTTACACCTGATAAATCAAAATGGTCACGTTGTCCGGTAATTGAAATGAGCTTCGATTCACTTTTGGCTGAAGGCCATGCAGTTCAATTTGGATTACGTGCTTCACCATCTGTTGATAAAGACGGAAACTTTGCCACTCCGGGTTCTGGCCCCAGCAACAACCCAGATGATCCCAACTACATTAGCGATCATGGCATGGGTTGGTTCCCCGGATATGTTATTAATGTTGAAACCGGCGAACGATTAAATATAATATTTAGTGAAGATTCCTACCTCGGTGCCTTTAACGGCCGTGATATGCTGTTCAATCCAACGGCAAAAGATCCCGATGCTGTTCATCAATATAACGATAACAACATATTTAGTGGAGAAGGCTTTAATCGCATGCCGGTTTTAGGTGGAAAACATTATGTTTATATTATGAAACACAACCGTTCCGTATTTGACCAGCTGGGTTTTTACGCCGAATTTAACTCCCCCGCTTATGATGCCGGAAAATATGCCCACACTGTTCTTGACACATTAATAACAGATCCTTACAACAATTTCTTGACTCCTAACTTCTACTCGCAAATAATGTACGTAGGTATGCCCATGGCTACCAAAGGTAAGGAATGGTTAAGCAATCAGGCTACCGTTAAAATTCGTATTGCCACTCCCTATCGCAGAGGATACACTTCTGCTGCTTTGGATACTGTTTATCCCGGTATGGATGCCAACAATCAATATCCTATTTATGAATTTACCACAAAAGGTATCAGTACCGAATACAGCAATCCTGAAAAGCTTGTTACCGATTTGGATGAAATAAGAGTAGTGCCAAATCCGTATTACGCCTATTCGGCTTATGAACACAATGCCTTGGATACAAGGGTTAAAATTACAAACCTGCCGAAAAAGTGTACCATTACAATCTATAATGTTTCAGGCGTTAAGGTAAGACAACTTACCAAGGATGATCCGGTTACAGCACTTGAATGGGATTTGAAAAACTTTGCAGGTGTACCCATTTCGGGTGGTATCTATTATATCCATGTTGAAGCCCCCGAAGGTGAACATGTGGTTAAATGGTTCTGCTCACAGCGTGTACCCGACCTAAATACTTTCTAAAAAAATGAATATCAATTGGAATAAGAATAAACCGTTTGGATTATGAAAACTCTTTATAAATATTTAGCACTATTATTAATTGGGGTGGTATTTACACCTCAGTTTCTTCAGGCCGGAAACAAAGACCGTTCCGGCCAGGCAGGTGCCTCCGAGTTACTGATAAACCCCTGGGCACGCAGCTCCGGTTGGGGTTCAGCCAATATGGCCAGAGTACACGGGTTGGAGGCCATGTGGGGAAACGTGGGTGGATTAGCCTTTACCCATAAAACACAGGTTAACTTTGCACACACACAATGGCTTAAAGGTACCGGAACCAATATCTTTGCTTTCGGCCTGGCGCAGCGTGTCAGCGAGTCCGGTGTGTTTGGGTTACAGGTAATGTCGATGAATTTTGGCGATATCGAAGTTACAACCACCGATAACCCTGATGGCGGATTGGGAACATACAGCCCCAGCCTAATTAACTTTGCTCTGTCGTATTCAAAATCGTTTTCAAACAGCATTAGTGCAGGTGCCGTGTTTAAAATTATTTCGGAAGGCGTTTCCGACGTAACGGCTGTAGGTGTTGCCATTGATATTGGCATTCAATATGTTAGTGGTGCAAACGACCAATTTGCCTTTGGTGTTGCTTTGAAAAACATCGGGCCTACCATGAAATTCTCCGGCGATGGTTTGTCAATAAAAGCCTTTATTCCGGGACAGGAAACCCAGTTTACTCTGGAACATCGTGCCGATGCCTTTGAAATTCCTGCTCAGTTAACCATAGGTACCTCCTACGATTTTTTGCTTGGAAAAGAGTTGAGGTTAACCCCGGCACTTACCTTTATATCCAACTCGTTTACAAAAGACCAGTTTGCAGTAGGCATGGAGTTTAGCATGAAAGACTGGGTAATGATTCGTGGAGGATATACCTATGAAAAAGGTATTTGGGATAGCATGTTAACTGCCGAAAGGAGTAATGTCACCAGTGGGTTAAGCCTTGGAGCAACCGTACAGGTGCCGATTAACAAAGAAACCGGATCCTACTTTTCAATCGATTATTCCTATCGTGAAACCGTTAGCTTTAACGGAAATCATACCATCGGCATTATTCTGAATTTCTAAAAAATATTGTCGGCAAGACAAATCTTTTTATCTTTGCAAATTCAAAGAGACCCTTAATTAATTGTTAAGGGTCTTTTTTATCTTTTATTAATCAACATTATTAAAATATTGTACTATGTCAGCATCCAAATATTACACCGAGGAAGGATTGCAGAAACTAAAGGATGAACTGGATCACTTAATCAGGGTAGAACGCCCTTCTATTTCAGCTCAAATAGCCGAAGCACGCGACAAAGGCGATCTTTCTGAAAATGCCGAATACGATGCAGCCAAAGAAGCACAAGGAATGCTTGAACTTAAAATTTCAAAATTACAGGAGCTGGTGCATAATGCCCGTATTATTGACGAATCGAAAATGGACAGCTCCAAAGTGTTGATTTTATCCACCGTAAAAATAAAAAACCTGAAAAACGGTGCCGCTATGAGTTATACCCTGGTTCCGGAAAAAGAGGCCGACCTGAAAAAGGGAAAAATTTCGGTGGACTCCCCCATCGCCAAAGGGCTTCTCGGAAAAAAAGTTGGCGACAAAGTTGAAATTCAGGTTCCTGCCGGTATTATACCTTTTGAAGTAGTTGAGGTATCACGATAGCCGTTTTTATTAATTTTGCATAAGCAAATTAAAATTTAAAATCATGGCATCTATCTTTACCAAAATCGTTAACAGCGATATCCCTTCCTATAAAATTGCCGAAGATGAAAATTATTACGCCTTTCTCGACATTAACCCACTGGCAAAAGGCCACACGCTGGTAATTCCCAAAAAGGAAGTTGATTATATTTTTGATATTGAAGAAGGACTGTATAAAGGTTTATTTGCCTTTGCCCGCAAAGTAGCACCGGCCATCGAAAAGGTTATTCCCTGCAAACGCATTGGCCTTACTGTTATCGGCCTCGAAGTGCCCCATGCCCACATCCACCTTATTCCCATTAATTCCATTTACGATATGGATTTTAAGCAACCCAAACTAAAATTGGAAGATGCTGAGTTTAAAGCCATCGCCGAAAACATCAGAAAAGCGCTTGCCGGTATAGGATAACGCCTATTTAGAAATCTTTATTAGTTATTTAAAAGTCCGAACATACTTCGTTGATTGATTCATAGCTGTTTTCCCGTACTTTCTATAATTGTTTTAAATTAACATCATTTTATTTCTGCAAACGTTACTTTTCTATATTTGTAAATCCTTAAGGATTAAGGAAAAGTTAATTTAAAATAATAGGTAAAACACTTAAGTTATGAGTAGTTCACATTTTTACTCTTCCATTACGAAGAAGATTATTATGTCGTTGATGGGGCTGTTTTTACTAACGTTTTTATTGGTGCATCTCACCTTAAATTCGTTTTTGCTCTTCGACAAAAACCTGTTTAATGAAGGCGCTCATTTTATGGGCACCAATCCTTTTATTCAGGTATTTCAGTGGGTGCTGTTCGCCGGTTTCGCCATCCACATTCTCTATGGAATTATCCTCCAGATTCAAAACTGGGTCTCTCGTCCAAAAGGCTACAAAAAAAGAGCCTGGATGGAGCAGTCACCCTTTTCAAAGTACATGATTTATACCGGAATTATCATTTTTATTTTCCTGGCCATCCATCTCGGAAACTTTTTCTTTGTTAAAATGGGTTGGGTTGGAAACGGTGTTCCCGAATTGGGCGGCAAAGAAGACATGGGACAACTGGTTATTGATTTGTTTAGTAACGGAGGCTATGTTGCCTTTTATGTTATTATGTTTTTATTGATGGGGTTCCACCTCGATCATGCCTTTCAGTCGGCTTTTCAAACGCTGGGATTGAATCACCCTACCTACTGGGGATTTATTAAAGGCTTGAGCCGTGTTTATGCCATTGTTATAACGCTTGGCTTTGTAATTATCCCGTTAGTAATTTATTTTCGATAATATTAAAATCGTATCACGTTATGACTAAAATAGATTCAAAGATTCCGGAAGGCCCTTTGGCTGAAAAATGGACTCATTATAAAGAACATCAAAAACTTGTTAACCCGTCCAATAAGCGCAAACTGGACATCATTGTAGTTGGTACCGGACTTGCCGGTGGTGCTGCAGCAGCCAGTTTGGGTGAAATGGGTTTTAATGTAAAAGTTTTCTGCATTCAGGACAGCCCTCGCAGGGCACACAGTATTGCCGCTCAGGGCGGTATCAATGCTGCAAAAAATTATCCCAACGATGGCGATACCATTTACCGCTTGTTTTACGATACGGTAAAGGGTGGCGACTATCGCGGACGTGAAGCCAACACCTATCGTTTGGCCGAAGTAAGTAACAATATTATCGACCAATGTGTGGCACAGGGTGTTCCCTTTGCCCGTGAGTATGGTGGTACATTGGCCAACCGTTCCTTTGGCGGTGCTCAGGTATCGCGTACCTTTTATGCCCGGGGCCAAACCGGACAGCAGCTGTTGCTCGGTGCCTATGGCGCGTTAAGTAAAGAAATTAAAAAAGGTTCGGTAAAACTTTTTACCCGCCGCGAAATGGTTGACCTGGTTGTTATGAAAGACGGCCGTGCCCGTGGTATCATCGTCAGAAACCTGTTTACCGGTGAAATTGAACGTCACAGCGCCCATGCCGTGTTAATAGCTTCGGGCGGATATGGAAACCTGTTTTTCCTTTCTACCAATGCCATGACCTCCAACGGTAGCGCCGCCTGGCGTGCTTATAAACGCGGTGCTTACTTTGCCAACCCTTGTTATGTGCAAATTCACCCAA
This sequence comes from Bacteroidales bacterium, assembly GCA_027011095.1. Lineage (GTDB taxonomy): Bacteria > Bacteroidota > Bacteroidia > Bacteroidales > F082 > B16-G9. The sequence continues at coordinate 3,206 of JALVAQ010000103.1, read as the reverse complement.
CTTGTATTCCTATGCATGGCGACTATCAGTCGAAACTTACCTTGATGAGTGAAAGTTTGCGTAACGATGGCCGTATTTGGGTTCCAAAGAAAAAAGAAGATGCCGAAAGAATCAGGAAAAAAGAGATTCGCCCGCGTGATATTCCGGAAGAAGACCGCGACTATTACCTCGAGCGCAGATATCCTGCCTTTGGTAACCTCGTTCCCCGCGATGTGGCTTCGCGTGCTGCTAAAGAGCGTTGCGATGCCGGTTACGGCGTAGGTACTACCGGGCTGGCGGTATTTCTTGACTTTAAAGATGCCATCAAACGTTTGGGTAAAGATGTTATTAAAGCCCGTTATGGCAACCTGTTTGATATGTACGAGCGAATTGTTGACGACAATCCGTACGAAACACCTATGATGATTTATCCTGCCATCCATTACACCATGGGAGGCCTTTGGGTTGATTACGAATTGCAAAGCAGTATTCCCGGCCTGTTTGTCGGTGGCGAGGCCAACTTCTCCGACCACGGTGCCAACCGCCTCGGTGCTTCGGCATTGATGCAAGGCCTGTCGGATGGTTATTTTGTACTACCTTACACCATGCAAAACTATCTTGCCGATCAAATTACGGTTGACCGTATAACTACCGATACCGAGGAATTTGATGAGGCTGAAAAAGCCGTTCAGGAACGCATCGACAAGCTGCTTTCGATAAACGGAACTGAAACCGTTGACTCCATTCATAAACGTCTCGGACGTATTATGTGGGATCATGCCGGCATGGCACGTAACAAAAAAGGCCTTGAAGAGGGTATTAAAATGATTCAGGAACTGCGTAAGGAGTTTTGGAGCAATGTTAGAGTCCCGGGAACCAAAGATGGCATTAACATCGAACTGGAAAAAGCCCTGCGTTTGGCCGATTTTCTTGAACTGGGTGAGCTGCTTGCCCGCGATGCTTTACATCGTGAAGAATCTGCCGGAGGACATTTCCGTGAAGAACATCAAACTCCCGAAGGAGAAGCTAAACGTAACGATAAGGATTTTATGTATGTTGCAGCATGGGAATATGCCGGCGACGATAAAGAGCCTGTTCTCAATAAAGAGCCGTTGGTTTACGAAAACATTGAAGTTAAAACCCGTAACTACAAAACAGCCTAATTGAGAATAAACAGATTTTATAACATTAAAGATTAGAACAATGGATTTAAAATTAAAAATATGGCGTCAGGCTTCCCCAACGGATAAAGGCCAATTTGTAGATTACGACGTTCATAATATATCAACCGATGCCTCTTTTTTGGAAATGATTGACATCCTAAACGATGAACTTATTGAAAAAGGAGAACGTCCGGTAGCTTTCGACCACGACTGCCGTGAAGGTATTTGTGGAATGTGTAGCCTGTACATCAACGGCCACCCCCATGGCCCCGAAGCGGCTACCACCACTTGCCAGTTACATATGCGTAAGTTTAAAGACGGTGAAACCGTTGTTATTGAACCCTGGCGCGCCAAACCTTTCCCGGTAATTAAGGACCTTATTGTTGACCGCTCGGCATTTGACGAAATCATTCAATCGGGTGGATATATTTCGGTTACTACCGGTGGCGTACCCGATGGCAACAGCATTCCCATTAACAGAGAGCATGCCGAGCTGGCCATGGATGCAGCAGCCTGTATTGGCTGCGGAGCTTGTGTGGCAGCCTGTAAAAATGCTTCCGCCATGCTGTTTGTGTCGGCAAAGGTTTCGCAATTTGCTCTGTTACCGCAAGGTAAAATTGAAGCGCACGACCGTGTTAAAGCCATGGTTGCCAAAATGGACGAGCTTGGCTTTGGTAACTGTACCAACACCTATGCATGTGAAGCCGAATGTCCGAAAGAGATTTCGGTTGCCAACATTGCCCGCATGAACCGCGAGTTTATAAAGGCTAAGCTGGGATAACATAAGAGACAATCTTTTTAAGAGGGGATATGTCTTCTAAAACAGGGGTCTGCCAATGGGCAGGCTCCTGTTTTTTTTATCCCACAGAAATTTAAAGGTATCCGGGGGTTTCGCTTGGAGCGAAGTCCTTGGTTACAGCGCATTTTACGGCAGGCTTACTCAAACCAATGAATCCGAAATTAATTGCAACATTGTTAGCCGTTTCAGTGGATACTATTCCTTTGAGCCTACTTAAAGAACATTGAAATGAAGTTTCCAAAATGCCTGGAATGTTTCAGTGGATACTATTCCTTTGAGCCTACTTAAAGGATGTAACAGTCCAAATTAAACATGACTACTACCGTTTCAGTGGATACTATTCCTTTGAGCCTACTTAAAGTTTTATGGAGATGGCAGTTCTTATTATGCTGATGTTTCAGTGGATACTATTCCTTTGAGCCTACTTAAAGAAAATCACAAACGCGCATGCGTATGCTTACCGATGTTTCAGTGGATACTATTCCTTTGAGCCTACTTAAAGTCTTGTACGGTGGCGGCTCTATAGCCTCCATAAGTTTCAGTGGATACTATTCCTTTGAGCCTACTTAAAGATGTTAATCCTTTTACATTTGGCTATAATGAAAGGTTTCAGTGGATACTATTCCTTTGAGCCTACTTAAAGGATTCCTTGGAATAAAAATATTGTGGTAACAAAGGTTTCAGTGGATACTATTCCTTTGAGCCTACTTAAAGGCTATTGGTTTTTCTCAAAAATTGGCCGTTAATGTTTCAGTGGATACTATTCCTTTGAGCCTACTTAAAGATATACCCGAAAGGATTCTCGCATCGCAAAACTATGTTTCAGTGGATACTATTCCTTTGAGCCTACTTAAAGTTTGCAGATTTAATGGTTCCAAGAACGAGAAAGGTTTCAGTGGATACTATTCCTTTGAGCCTACTTAAAGACAATTGCAAATAACATTCAAAAAACTGGGTTTCAGTGGATACTATTCCTTTGAGCCTACTTAAAGCCGACAACATTTCACGCTGCCTTTTCCATACAATGTTTCAGTGGATACTATTCCTTTGAGCCTACTTAAAGGGTGATGTTTCTTGATCACGAAAGTGAAAAACGTTTCAGTGGATACTATTCCTTTGAGCCTACTTAAAGTTTTGGAGATGGGAGCATGACGTCAATCATGAGTGTTTCAGTGGATACTATTCCTTTGAGCCTACTTAAAGTATGCATTATCTCATGGAAACCATGTAGCAGTAGGGTTTCAGTGGATACTATTCCTTTGAGC
>JALVAQ010000102.1 GCA_027011095.1 Bacteroidales bacterium | reverse complement strand
TATAAATGTGGATTCTTTTTTTGATCCCATGGTTACAAATTTTACAAGTTAAGCTTCAATTTTAACACCCGGGTTGCTGCCAAATCTTTTGGGTTTAAATCCCCGATTAATCAGCGGAACCACTGCGTTCATCAATAAAATGGCAAACGAAACACCTTCGGGATAGGCTCCCCAAACACGAATTAAAACCGTAATAAGGCCTACTCCGAAACCAAACAACAGCTGTCCGCCGTGGGTCATGGGCGAAGTAACCATATCGGTTGCCATAAAGATGGCTCCCAACATCAATCCGCCTGTTATTAAATTAAAAACGGGGTCGGCATAACTTTCGGGGTTAAATCCCCATAGGATGCCGGTGAAAATAAACACCGTTCCCAACACCGCCACGGGAATATGCCAGGTGATGATTTTTTTCCAAAGCATGTAAAAGCCGCCGAGCAGCAGTGCAATGGCCGAAACCTCGCCCATGGAGCCACCCATCTGTCCAACTAAATCCTGCATATAGTTTGGCAGTTCAGGTTTTAACTGCGACATGGTTTTGCCTGCTCCCAACCCTTCTTTAACAATTCCCAAAGGTGTTGGGCCGGTAATAACATCGGCAAGGCCTTTGCTGATGGCATGGGGTTTTGGCCATGAAGTCATTTCAACAGGAAATGAAATCAGCAGAAAAACCCTGGCCACCAATGCCGGATTGAAGATGTTTTTTCCCAACCCACCAAAGGACATTTTTGCCATGCCTATGGCCACCAGTGCCCCCACAATCACCATCCAGGATGGCAGGTTGGAAGGCACGTTAAAAGCGAGAAGAATGCCTGTAACCAATGCTGAACCATCGGTAATGGTAATGGGGCCTTTGATTAAATATTTTTGAATCACCCATTCAAAAAAGATGCTTGCCGCAGCAGCGAGCACCAACACTCTAACCGCGTCAAGCCCAAAATACCATACTGAAACCAGCATGGCAGGCACCATGGCAATCACCACGCCATACATTATTTTCGGGGTAGAATATTCTCCATGAACATGCGGAGATCCTGAAACCGTAAAGCTATTCATAATTCATTCTATTTCTTGTTTCTGCTCCTGATTAACTGCCCTGTTTTATTTTTACCCAACCGTAAATAGTCCAGCAATGGAATAGCTGCCGGGCAGGTGTATTGGCATGAGCCGCATTCGATACAGTCCATAATACGTTCTTTTTCAGCATAATCAAATTTGCCGAGGCGCGTCACCCTTGAGAGGAGATAAGGCTCCAATCCCATGGGACAAACGTAAGTACATCTTGAACATCGGATGCACGACTGTTCCGGCTTCCGGTGCGATTCGGTCTGACGCATCAATAAAATACCTGAGGTGCCTTTCACCACCGGCGCATCCACCGACAGCAACGATTTTCCCATCATGGGGCCGCCACCTATTACTTTGCCCGTATCATCCGGAAGGCCGCCGGCAGCTTCTATCAGCTCGCCAATAGGCGTTCCAACCCTTACCAAAAAGTTAGATGGTTTTGAAACTGCTTTTCCGGTTACGGTTACCACGCGTTCAAACAGCGGTTTGTTTTTTTGAACCGCTTCGTAAACGGCAACGGTGGTGCCCACATTCTGTACCACACATCCCACTTCGATGGGAAGTTTTCCTGATGGGACTTCTCGATTCACCACAGCTTTGATCAGCTGTTTTTCACCACCTTGCGGATATTTTACCTTTAATGGAACAATCTCAATACCTTTATAATCTTTTGCCAGTTTTGTAAGATGAGCAATGGCATCCGGTTTGTTATTTTCGATGCCGATAAATCCTTTTGCCACTTTTAATGCCCGCATAAGAATGTGCGTTCCAATGAGCAACTCTTCGCCTCTTTCAAGCATTACCCGATGGTCGGAAGTGAGGTAAGGTTCGCACTCAACGCCGTTAATAATCAGCACATCGGCTTTTTTACCCGGAGGGGGTGTTAATTTTACCTGTGTAGGAAAGGTAGCGCCGCCCATGCCCACAATACCGGCATCTTTTACCATATTAATAATCTCTTCGGGAGTGGCCGTAATCTCTCTTACAATATCCGGGGAGCGGTCGATGTTTTCCATCCATTCGTCACCTTCAACGTTGATAATAACAGCCGGGCGACGAAATCCCGATGAATCGAGAATGACATCAATTTTAAAGACTTTTCCCGAAACGGGTGAATGGATGTTGGAGCCGATAAAACCGCCGGCAGTGGCAATAAGCTGGCCGGTTTTAACCTCATCGCCCCGTTTGACCAATGCTTTGGAAGGTGCGCCAAGGTTTTGACCCAGCGGAACAAACGCCTTCTTAGGAAGGGGCAACACCTCAATGGCCGATTGCGCCGACAATTTATTTTCTGCCGGATGAACGCCTCCTAACTTAAATGTTTTTAATAATCCCATTAATGTTTGGATTTATTTCCGGTCGGCACCGGAGTCATTTATACTATCTGATTCTTTATTTACAACAGCTTTGCCTTCTGAAAGATTGATGGGTTTTTCCTCCTGCTGCTTTTTCTCTTCTACTTTGACAGGTTTGGGTTTGCGGGGTTTAAAATTCACCTCCCAGATGGAATTGGTGGGACAAACCTCCACGCATTTTCTGCAAAGCTTACATTTTTCAAAGTCGATGTACGACAAAAAGCTGGTGATGGTAATGGCATCAAACTCACAAACCTTTTCGCACTTACCGCAGCCGATACAGGCCACCGAACAGTTTTTAATGGCTACGGCGCCTTTTTCCTTATTCACACACGAAACAAAAATCCGTTTTTCTTTGGGGCCGCGCTTACGCAGTTCGATAATATCGCGGGGACAAGCTTCTACACAAGCACCGCAGGCAGTACATTTGTCGTTGACTTCCGGTAAGCCACGCTCGTCGCTCATGTGGATGGCATCAAATTCACAGGCATCAACACAATCGCCAAGGCCAAGGCAGCCAAACTGGCAACCGCCTTCGCCGGTGTACAATGCGTGAGCGAATGAGCAGGACGAAACACCTTCGTACTTAACTTTTCCGGGTGAATTGGCGTGTGAGCCGTTGCAACGCACCACGGCTATCATGGGGTCTTTAGCTTCGATTTCCAACCCCAATGCACCGCCTACCGATTGCATAACTTCGTTACCGCCCACAGGACAAAACAGCCCTTCGAGATTTTTCTCTTCTTTGGCTTTTTTTACGGTTGCCTCGGCAAAGGCACGACAGCCCGGGAAACCACATCCGCCACAGTTGGCCGAAGGGAGTATCTCTTCCACTTCATCAATTTTAGGATCTTCGTAAACCTTAAATTTGGAGGCTACAAAATAGAGGATAACCGCCGAAATCAGCCCGATGCCCCCCAACGCAAGAACTGCTATTAGAATTATATTCACGATTGAAAGATTTCGTTATTAAATACTGTAATCGAACCATTTTTCAAAGTCACACAAAAATATATTTTTTATGGTATAGTAAAGCCACCACTATCAGGATAATTATTGTACAAGCCCTGATTTATCCAATAATATCTATGAATTGACATTCAATAC
>JALVAQ010000101.1 GCA_027011095.1 Bacteroidales bacterium | reverse complement strand
CAGCCTGCACATTGGAAGTTTCGTAATTGGTACGCAAATCTTTTACCAGCTTATAGGGATGCAGCACATAGGACCGGATTTGCGAACCCCACTCAATTTTCTTTTTGTTGCCTTCAATTTTCGCCTGAGCCTCCTGCTGTTTACGCATCTCTATTTCGTAAAGCTGCGATTTTAGCATCTGTAGAGCCTTTTCGCGGTTTTGCCCCTGCGACCTGGTTTCCTGGCATTCAACCACAATACCGGTTGGCTCATGATGCAACCTGACTGCCGTTTCAACCTTGTTAACATTTTGCCCGCCGGGGCCGCTTGAGCGGAAGGTATCCCAGGTAATTTCGGATGGATTGATGTCGATTTGAATTGTATCATCAACCACAGGATAAATGTAAACAGATGCAAATGAGGTATGTCTTCGGTTGGCAGAGTCGAATGGAGAGAGGCGCACAAGGCGATGGACTCCATTTTCACCCTTAAGATACCCGAAGGCATAATCGCCTGTAAACTCCAAAGATACCGATTTAATACCGGCAACATCACCTTCCTGAAAGTCAAGTTCTTTTACCTTAAAACCATTTTTTTCGCCCCAACGAATGTACATTCGCATAAGCATCTCTGCCCAATCCTGACTTTCCGTTCCACCGGCACCGGGATTAATTTTTAAAATGGCATTGAGCTTATCCTCTTTACCTCCCAGCATTTGAAGAAATTCGAGGTCTTCAATCAGCTTAACAGCCTTTTCAAATTGTTGGTCGAGTTCCGATTGTTCGGCTTCACCGGCCTCAAGAAACTCTTGCAGCACAGCAATATCATCCAGTTGATTTTCTGCCTGCTCGTACTTTGTAACCCAGCGTTTTTTTTCCTGAATCTGTTTTAAGGCAGCCTCCGCTTTTTTGGGGTCATCCCAAAAACCGGGTGCTTGTGTTTTTTCTTCTTCTTCCTCTACTTCGTACTTTTTTTTATCGATGTCAAAGATACCTCCTCAAGGCACCCAACCTCTTATACAAATCTTTTAACCCCTCGGGAGTAAACATATATTTTAATTTTTTACTTAGACAATTTAACCATATCAAAGCAGTTGGGAAATTGCGGATTAACCACAAACCCCCCGTTTTCATTAATCCAGCCCCACAACTTACCGGCTTTTACTCTTGCCATTCCTCCATTAAAATCCTTAACATTAACAAATTGTGGTGTTACTACAAATCGACCGTGCTTATCAACAAAACCCCACACTTTACCCTGTCGAACACCTGCTTTTCCATCGTGAAAATCCAGAACTTTTACAAATTGCGGGTTAATGGCGTACTTTCCATTTTCATCAAGAAACCCCCACACTTTACCCAGTCTTACAGCTGCCATACCCTCGTGAAAATCGCGCATCACCTCAAACTGCGGGTTAATAACAAAGTGGCCGTTTTCGTCGATGGCTCCAAATTTTCCGGCTGAACGAACCACGGCAATACCGTTGCTAAAGGGTCCTGCCTTTTCGAACTGCGCATTGATAACCCAGATGCCGTTCAGGTCGATATAACCCCACTTTTTACCCATCATTGCAGGAGCTATGCCGTCGTTAAAGCTTTTGATATGTACATATTGCGGATTGATAATATAATTTCCATCCTTTGATATATAACCCCACTTTCCTGCCAATCGCACCATGGCTCTTCCTTCGTGGAAATCGCGTACCGCTTCGTATTGCGGATTAATGGCGAAGCTTCCGTTTTTATCGATAAAACCCCATTTTTTAGCTACCTTAACGGCTGCCAATCCTTCGTGAAAATCTTTTACAACAGCAAATTGCGGTGTAATGGCAACACCGCCATCGGTATTGAGAAAACCCCAAAGTTTTTCAACTTTTACAGCAGCCCGACCTTCGCTAAAGCTACGCAAATGCTGAAACTGCGGATTAACATACCAATTACCTTTTTCGGTAATAAAGCCCCACAACTTATCCTGCCGGGCGGCAGCTACATATTTTTGCGAAAAAAGTGGAGAAACCGTTACAAATACAAATAAAAAAAGCAATGCTCGTTTCATAACAATATATTTTAAAATTAAGTTTTTTCAAGGTATGACGATAAAAAGCAAAAAATCATACTTACTTTAACAGGCTAAAATAAAAAATTATCAAATATAAAAACCGCGCCGGCCTAAAATGCACCGGTTCTTAATAGTGTCTCGTCACGGTCGGGGCCAATGGAAACCATGCTAACCCGTACGCCGGTTTTTTCTTCAACATAATCAACATAGTGTTTTAATTCGTCCGGCATTTTATCAAACGAAGAAACTCCTGACAAATCTTTGTTCCATCCTTTAACAACCTCAAAAACAGGATTAATTTTTTCTGCTGTAAGGTCGTAGGGAACCTCATCGGTTGTTTTACCGCTGATTTCATATTTAGTGGCGACTTTTATCGACTCAAAATCATCCAGCACATCAGCTTTCATCATCATAAGGTCGGTAACACCATTTAGCATTACTGCATATTTCAGGGCTACCATATCGAGCCATCCGCAACGGCGAGGCCTTCCGGTAGTAGCACCAAATTCCCGTCCGGTTGCTCTCAACTGCTCCCCTTTATCATCAAAAAGCTCGGTTGGAAAGGGGCCGCTGCCAACCCTTGTACAATAGGCTTTAAAGATACCATAAACACGGCCAATTTTCGAAGGAGCAATTCCCAACCCGCTACAAACACCGGCAGTAATGGTGTTGGAAGAGGTAACAAACGGATAAGAGCCAAAATCAATATCGAGCATGGTACCTTGAGCACCTTCGGCTAAAATTCGTTTACCGTTTTGAAGTGCATGGTTCAAATAATACTCACTATTTACCCATGGCAGGTTTTTTAGGGTTGCCAGTGATTGAAACCAACGTTCTTCGTACTCCAAAAACGACATTCCTTCAATGGTAAATGCATCAAGATTAAATTTGTATTGCCGGGCAATGGCCAAATGTCTGACTTTTGCTTGTTCATATTTTTTCTGAAAGTCGTTATGATTAAGGTCACCAACGCGCAACCCGTTTCTACTAACCTTATCGGTATAGGTTGGGCCAATGCCTTTTAATGTGGAACCAATTTTTTTATCACCTTTAGCCGATTCGTAAACGGCATCCAGCATTCGGTGTGAAGGCAAAATAATATGGGCTTTGCGCGAAATGAGCAAATTGGATTTTACATCTACTCCATTTTTTTGAAGCTCGTCGATTTCAGCATTAAAGATATAGGGATCAATAATAACACCGTTGCCCACAACATTAACGGTATCTTTATTAAAAATTCCTGAAGGAATGGTATGCAACACAAACTTTTTGCCATCAAACTCAATGGTATGTCCGGCATTGGGACCTCCCTGAAAACGGGCAATAATATCATATTTGGGAGTAAGCACATCAACCACTTTACCTTTACCTTCATCGCCCCACTGCAGGCCAAGGAGAACATCTACTTTCATTTGACTCAGTTTTAAAAACTCAATAAAATATATCAACCATTAAAAAAACTACTCACAAGCAAGCATTAAAAAACCCTGCTATACACAGG
>JALVAQ010000100.1 GCA_027011095.1 Bacteroidales bacterium | reverse complement strand
AGGCGAATCGCCAACCCTTCCACTCATTTTAAAAGCCAGACCGCTGGTTGTACATGCACCGGCAACATCGCCCTTTTTATCCACCGCCAACAGGCCGATGGTGTCGTGATATTTGTTGGGTTCGTTCTCCCAGTTTATAACCGGCTCATACTTTGCTTTAATGAGCCATTTTTTCCAGGCTTTTTCTGCAGCAGGAGTTAATAGATTTTCTTGTTTAAATCCCTGCTCCAAAGCAAACAGTAAAGCACCTTTGCCCACCAGCAGTTCATGGGGAGTATCTTCCATCACCTTTCGCGCCACCGAAACGGGATGCACAATATGTTCGATACAGGCTACCGAGCCTGCATTTCCATCAGGCCCCATAATAGAAGCATCCAACGTAACGCGCCCATCGCGGTCGGGATAGCCCCCCAACCCCACACTGTGAATATCGGGGTCGCCTTCGGGAACCCAGACACCGTGTTCCACAGCATCAACCACACTGCCACCCTCTTTAAGTACTTTCATGGCTGCTGTATTGGACGGTAAGCCGTGTTTCCATGTTGATATAATTACAGGCAACTTCCCCCCTGCTCTACTTACCGGCAAACCGGCAGAGCGTAAGCTTTTGGGAATCAATCCTACCATGCCTGCTGCTGCAGTAGCACTTATAAATTTTCTTCTGTTTATCATATTATTGGCATCAAAAATTAACTAGCTGATTGTTGCTTCAGGTGCTTTTTAAAAGGTTTATAACCGTTAGCACCATAAAACACGAGGTAAAGGTAACTAAAAAGCGGAACAATAAAAGAGAGATGTACGCCATAGGCATCGGCTACCACTCCCATAACAAAAGGCAGAATGGCTCCTCCCAAAATCATCATAACCAGCAACGATGAACCCTGACTTGTGTATTTTCCCAACCCCGCAATGGCAAGCGTAAAAATGTTGGACCACATAATCGAATTAAAAAGCCCCATGGCAATGATACTCCAAAAGGCAACTGTTCCACCATTGGTAAGCCCAACAAGCAGCAAAGCAAAGTTTACCAGCGCAAACACCAACAATGTACGATGAGGCAAGGATTTACCTGCCATAAATGCCAGCAGGTTTAACAGCAGAAAGATACCATATATCAAAGCTGTATCAAAACCGTCAAGCAAACCAATGGTAACAAACGATGCCACGGCTATTAAAAGCATGTAGAAGTATTTCCTGTTTTTATTTTTAATATCACTTAACGATACGGCACCCAGAAAACGCCCTATCATTTGTCCGCCCCAGTAAAAGGCCACATAGCGGCTTGCTTCGGCAGCTGTGAGTCCGCCAATTTCGGGCAAGCCGAGATAACTAATCATCATGCTGCCAATGCTTACCTCACCACCCACATAAAAAAATATGGCACCCATCCCAAAAATAAGCTGCCGGTACTTTAACGCGCCAAAACCAATCTTTTCGTCCCGGGGATTGGTAAAGCGGGGCAACGGAGTCATAAAAATATAAACTGCCATGAGCAAAAACAGTGCGCTAAAAACCAGATAGGGAATTTTAACGGCATCGGAGCCTTGGGCATCCTTAAAAAAAGTAAAAATTAAATAGCCGCCAATAACAGGCCCTATAGTGGTTCCCAATGAGTTAAACCCTTGTGCCAGATTCAGACGGGATGAGGCAGATTGCTCGGGGCCAAGAATAGCTACATACGGATTGGCGGCAATCTGTAGCAACGTAAAGCCCAGACCAAGCACAAACAATGCCGACAAAAAGAAACCGTAAAGATGAAACTGCGCTGCCGGATAAAACAGCAATGCTCCTGTTGCCGAGATAATCAATCCTAAAATAATTCCTTTTTTGTAACCTATTTTATTGATGGGGTCACCATAAATAAATGAAACTATAAAATAGATTAACGACCCAACAAAATAAGCTGTAAAAAAAGCAAATTGAATAAGCGTGGCACGGGTAAAGTTTAAATCGAAAGCACCTTTTAAATAGGGTACTAAAATATCGTTTAACACTGTCATAAAACCCCACATAAAGAAAAGAAAAGTCAGGCTTACAAAAGCAGAAATGTACCTGTTTTCAGAATTTCCTTTTGGGCTCATGTTTTTAGTATTGTGATTATTTTTTAAAAAACTCTGTACGCCAAACCCTTTTCTTACAACTCTTTGTGTAAAATGGCAGCACTTGCCTGTGCAGTGGGCATAATAAGCATATCGTTGATATTAACATGCTTAGGCAACGTTGTAACATAAAAAACCGAATCGGCAATATCTTCCGGATGCAGCGGCTCAAATCCTTTATACACACTGTCGGCTTTTTCTTTGTCGCCTTTAAACCGTACGATTGAAAACTCGGTTTCTACGGCACCGGGTGCAATTTGAGTAACTTTTATACCTGCTTGTACCGTATCAATACGGATGGCTTTGGTAAGTGCATCAACGGCGAATTTAGTTCCGCAATATACATTTCCGTTGGGATAAACCTCTTTGCCGGCTATGGAGCCAATGTTGATTACATGGCCGCTTTTTCGTGCTACCATCCCCGGAAGCACAGCTCTGGAAACATACAGCAACCCCTTGATATTGGTGTCAATCATCCGCTCCCAATCATCGGTTTCACCCTCCTGAATGGTTCCCAGGCCAACGGCAAGTCCCGCGTTGTTAATTAAAATATCTATTTTGCTCCAATCTGCTGTGAGCGATTCGATGGCGGAAAAAACATCCTCTTTACGGCGTACATCCATGTTGAGGGTTTTTACCTTTATCCCATATTCCTGTTGTAACGATGCTGAGATATTTTCAAGGCGTTCTATGCGGCGGCCGGTAATAACAAGGTTGTTGCCATGGGCTGCAAACTTTTTTGCACAGGCCAGTCCAATGCCACTGGTGGCTCCTGTAATTAAAACTGTTTTATTCATTTGTATTTCTTTTTTTGCTTTTATCCGGGTTGTCGCCGGAGTTATTATACTTCAACGCTATAATTATGCTAATTAATTTTAACCATCCTTTGCTTGCTTACATAATCAGAGGTGTTGGCGCGGGTTTCTACCCAACAGGTATCGCCCGACACTTTATAAATACGGACAAAAAGTTTGATGGGCTTATCGGGCAGCTTGATGGACGAAGGGCGATTGTGCATCTTTTTGTAGGTAAGCTCGTAACTGCAATCGTCAACCCAACGTATATAAAAATCAGTTGACACGATGGAACTTTTGGCTGTTTCCGTCTGGATTGAATCGTTCCTCACAATCAGGTAGTTGGGAACCGAAGCATCCAATAATTTAAAGGTACCGGTTTTAAATTCAGAACAATCAGAATTTTGTAAAAACCCCTGATAACCAATGGCAAGTAGTACTATCGTTAATACAAATGGCAAATACCTCATTGCAAATATCAATTTGAGGCAGGCAAGTTAGCAATAATATTAAATGCTAAAGGGGTTCAGAAAACAAAAAAAGGAGCCATAAGCTCCTTTTTTGGCTAATTCCTATTTTGATGTGATAGCGATTTTGTTAAGCTAAAAAAACTTTACCTGTTTTTTTCAACAACTCTTTACCAAAGTCCCGAAGGGATGCTATTTGAAT
>JALVAQ010000099.1 GCA_027011095.1 Bacteroidales bacterium | reverse complement strand
AGTATATTCGTAATCTTTAAAAAAATGATAATGAAAAATTTAATCCTCTCTGTTTTAGTAGTTTTAGCTGTTAGTACCTTTTCTCAAAACAACCAATCCGATTGGGCTGGCGGATATCCCGAAGGATGTACCAGTATAACTGTGGGAAAACTGGCCTCATGGGATGGCTCGGTAATGACCTCTCACACTGATGACAGCCACCGAACCCGCTCGTGGATTGATATTGTGCCGGCACAAAACCACAAAAAGGGCGAAACCGTTACCATGTATAAACGCAGGCCAATTGATACACTTGCCATGCCTGCATATGGCCACACACCCATTGGCAAAATACCACAGGTTGCTCATACCAATGGATACATTAACACTGCTTATCCAAGTCTTAACGACAAACAACTCGGCATTGGTGAATCCACTTTCGGTGGACGTAAAGCGCTTCAAAGCGATAGTGGCTTAATCGACTGCCAGCGGTTGTGTCAGCTGATGCTTGAGCGATGCGACAATGCCCGCGATGCCATAAAAACAGGTGGTGAGCTAATAGAAACATACGGTTGGAACGATTATGGCGAAGCCCTTACCATTGCTGACAAAAATGAGGTTTGGCATATGGAAATAGTTGGGCCGGGGAAAGGAAAAACCGGTGCCATCTGGGTTGCTCAACGGGTGCCTGACGACCACATTGGTGTAAATGTAAATGCCAGTACCATAAAGGAAATCGACCTCTCCAAACCTGATTATTTTATGGCTTCGGATAACGTTTTTAAAGTGGCCAAAGAAAATGGTTGGTGGAATCCTGAAAAAGAACCTTTTAAATTTTGTTATGCTTACGCACCACACAGCCGTACATCCATGGCTGCCCGACGCAGAGAGTGGCGGGTGTTCAGCCTGTTGGCACCTTCATTACACCTCGACCCCAACGACAAAGATTACCCCTTTTCGGTAAAACCCGATACGCTGGTTACCTTTGAGTCTCTGATTTCAGTTTTTAAAGATTATTACCAAAACACGCCTTTCGATATGCGGAAAACCCTCACCGTTGCCGATAAAGACGGAAAAGAGATTATTTCGCCTCTTGCTAACCCTTTTATGCCCTACGATGCCAATAAGCTATTTAAAATAAATGGCGGTTGGGGATGGCTTGGCGAGCGAACCATTGCCCGTTGGTACACCATGTACGGAACCATTATTCAATTGCGTAACTGGCTGCCCGATGAAATTGGCGGAGTAGAGTGGCTTGCCATGGATAACATCGCCACCTCCATTTACGTTCCCGTTTACGGCTCGGTTACTGATATTGCACATCAGTATAAGGTGCCCGGACGGGTTAATGGTTATACTCTCGAATCAGCCTGGTGGATTTTTAACCGGCTGGGAACACTTACCGCTCACCGGTGGAGCGATGCACATAAGGATGTGGATGCCGTTTGGAATCCTTTGCAGAAGCGTTTTATCGATCAGCAAAAGGAAATCGACCAAAAAGCATTGAAATTGTATAAAAAAAAGCCCTCAAAAGCAGTAAGCTTTTTAACGGATTATTCAATGGCCAAAGCCGATACCGTAATGAAAAAAGCTATTCAGTTGGGCAATCAATTTTGGACAAAGTATGATGAAAGATTTTAAACACACAATTAAATATTCGGTGCTGTTAAGTGCTGTTTTAATACTGTTTTCGTGCAGTTCAAATCCTGAAAAGTCGGGGAAGTTATTGGATAGTGGCGTTGAGTTTTACTATCACGCACAGTACAAAAAGGCTTTTGTCCTGTTTAAGAAAGCGCTGGATGCCGATGAAAGTAACTTTGAAGCGTGGTTTTGGATGGGTAACTATTTTGAAAATAGCCATGATAATGTGCGCTCAATTGAGTGCTACACAAAAGCCATTGAGTTAAACCCCAATTATGCCGATGCTTATGCCAACAGAGCATTATCGAAGAAAAACCTTCACGATGATGCAGGTGCCTGTGCCGATTGGAAAAAAGCTGCTAAACTGGGAAAAGCCAATTTAGATGATAAACTGGAGTGGTGCAGGCGCAATAAAATTGGTGATAAATAACACTTTGTTTGCTTTTGAGTTGGTGATAATGTTGACTGTCATTGAAGAACATAAATTTTTAAACAATATTTTTGTGTTATCTTTGCATCAATGGAAAAATTTGGAAACATAGAAATAAGAGTACTTGGAAACAAGGGAAATCTAAAACTTTCACCTGACAATTATGATGTGAAAGAAATTATTTCTATGCTCCAAAATATTGAGAACTTGCTTTATCCTACAAATAAAAAAGACAGACCAATTATTACTTACGATATACAAGAGGGATCGGTAAAGCACATTTTTAAAACAGGTATTCAGGCAATTATTGGATTTAGTGCAATTCTTGCTCAGGTTCAGAAAACAAACTCAATAGATTTCTTAGAGCTGAAAACTGCGCAAGCCATTGAAAATATACAGAACTTTTCATATCAGAAAAACTATGATTTTGAGATTAAAACCTCAATTGATGATGAACTGATATTTAGGATAAACCCAAATTCCAAATTTATTAGAACTGAAAATATATGGGTTGATGCTGAATTATACTTCTACGGAACACTAACGGATGCCGGTGGTAAAAGCAAAGTAAACATACATCTTGATACAGAAGAATTTGGCTTATTGACTATTACAACTGATAAAAATTATTTAAAAGAACAAGAAAAGAACCTTTTGTATAAAAAATTTGGGATAAGAGCTATTGGGAAACAAAATATTGAAACGGGGGAAATTGATAAAAAAAGTTTAAAATTATTGCAATTAATTGACTTTAAGCCAAAATATGATGACGAATACTTAAATTCATTAATTCATAAAGCTAAGGCCAATTGGAAAGGTGTCAACCCTGATGAGTGGTTAAACGATTTAAGAGGTGGATATGATGCATAGTGTTTTGTTAGATACAAGCTTTTTTATACGTCTTTTAAACGATGAAGATGCTTTGCATAAAAACGCTAAAGACTACTTCAAATATTTTTTAGAATCAGATATTATCCTTAAAGTGTCAACTATTTCTATTGCAGAGTATTGTTGTTAGGGGTAAACTTGAGGAGCTACCTCTGATTAATATTCAAATCTTGCCGTTCAATCTTGACCATGCAAGGAGAACCGGAGAATTTGCCAAAGCAATATTTGATGAAAAAAAGCTTACGAATGAAGATATTAAACCAAGGGCAATCATTCCTAATGATTCTAAGCTATTTGCTCAATCCGACTATGACAAATCCATAGTATATTTTGTAACATCTGACTCTCGTTCAATGAACATTTATAGGATTTTGTCAAAAAGAATAAAACCAAGATTTGAAATCATTGACATAAATATCCCATATCATCAACAATTTGGGATATTGGATTTAAAATAAAGCACATAAACTACACGTAACATAAAAAATTGGGTAGTGCTCAATATGAAGATTGTATAAATATATATCCACCTTAGCAAATTGAAAACTTGGTGTTCCAGCCAGTCTGCCGGCTGGTAAAAATAGCCGACTTATAGTATTACCAATCGTTGCTAGTAGTTACCTTCTACCAATTATTTCAAAAACTGCACTGTTACTAATGCTGAGTGATACGCCCTGCAGCAACTCAATGGTGGAAAACGTGCTGTTGACCGATATAACGGGGCTTGTACCGGCAGAAGTAAAAATCAGTTTGCATCCTGCATCCGGAATATAATGGGCTTCTGTGCCCCCTGCTTCTTCCCAGTTGGCTTTGTTGTTTACGTCAGATGAAACCGAGCCGTTCCAGGTTAACGTTCTGTGATGCCATCCCGGTGTCATATCTTGAGTGGCAGCACTTACAATAATCCATTCATTGGAATGCCAAACGGAATCGGGAGTTACAGCTGTATATATCCGGTATGCTCTTGAATCTTCATATTCCCAATCGGTGCCTGTGCCATTTTGGTCAACAACACCATAAGCATCCGTCATGGTTCCGCTGTTGTGATTACCACCCGAAAACAAAAAATAACCGTCGTTGCCGTTGCCGGTGATGTTTCCACTTGCAATATCGGGGTGTTTGTTATAATAAAGGTTGAAAATGGAATCGCTGTAAGCCAATGTCATAGATGAGTCCGCTTTTAGAAAACCTGTGATGGGTACATCCCGCCAGGTTGCCCCTCCGTTGGATTGAATAGACAAGTACCAGTTGCCTGTCAAAAAATCCATATCAGCTTGTCCCACATTGGTAATTTCAACATATTTGGCTGTTGCTTTGTTGGAAGGATGGGTAACTTCCGAAATAATTAATACCGGCGAATAAAGCTGTATATCAGTAGAGTCATCGGCTTGGGGAACGATGCTGTCGGTTTTGTAATCAATACTGTTTCCCTGATTGTTGTATGGGTATATGGTAAAATAAAAATGGGTTCCTGCCGGCAACCCCTGCCATGTATAGGTTTGGGCATTGTGCGATACATTATATACGCCTGCACTATCCGATAAGTCCGTATCATTTGGATATTCAACGCTGTCGGATGGAGATGTAAAAATACCCGTTTCGTTTATTAAAAGAAGGTAATTTTGAGCAGGGACGGCTCCATCGTTGTTATTCCAGGTAAGGGTAATGGATGAGCTGGTAGTGGCAGCCACAGTAAAGTTTGTTACATGGTTTGAAGGCTCTGCCAACGTTCCCGTACCCCAGATGGAGTCGATATATTCAGGGTGGTCGATAAAAGGATTTCTGTTGTGCTGATACAAATAATAGATTGAATCGTTTCTGCGTTGCTCCCAGGCACTTACAGGGTCGCTTTGATTCCACGCAAGCAGGGTGGATAACTTACCGTAAAGAGGTTCTTTATTGGGCGATGTATTTACAGAATCGACAACTTCGAGATCCACTTCGCCATTGTCGCCTTCGTACCGGGTAGCCATGTAAAAAATCATGCGGGCAACATCTCCTTTTACTTCATCGCGGGGTTCCCAAACATCGGTATCCTCGTAACAGTCGGTAGGGCCTGAGCCGTCAATGTATTGTGTTACGCCCCAGTTAAAATCGCGGTTGTTTTTAGCTGAATTTACCGAAGCATCGGCAGGACGCAGATGATGCAGGTCGGTTCCCGCAGGTGGGTTTGTGCCAAAATCGCCGTGAGATTTGGACCATACATGCTCACGGTTCCAGTTTTCCGACCCGTTGCCAAAATCATATTTTCCATAGGTCCAGCCGGTATATAGGCAAACCACTTTGCTGGTGTCAACCGTATCCTGATCGGTTACACGCAAAGCAATGGTAACACTGTCGTAGCTTAACTCATGATGACCTTTAATAATATCATGGAGGGCAGCCTTTAAGGCTCCGCCTGATAATCCTGCTGCATTATCGTAATAGCCTGCGGGTATCTGGGCTTTTGCCGATAAAACAACAAATGCCAGAGCAAATGTGAAAAAAAATTTAATCATAAACGCCTTGCTAACGTAGCGGCAAAGGTAGTAATTTCCGCAAGCATCAAAACATAATTATTTGCTGATATACTTGTAAAACGAGTTTTGCTTTTAGGAACACTTAGTTCGGCCAGATTAGCTATTTATCTTTTATACTTATTAAATCTTCAGGATTTCTTCTACTGTCCCAAACATGTACAATTCTTATTTCTGTTTCAGTGTATTTGTAAAAATTTGAATCGAACTTGTTTGATATTTGTATCATTTTACCCACCGGTTTCACCGATGGTTATTCACATTAAACCACCTCGTGGTTTGGTATTAATTGGAACTTTCTGTATTAAAAATACGGATAAACTATTACACAACAACAGGAACTTTTTACTCCTACAAAAATTGAAATATTAAATAGTAGCCTTACTTTGAACTAACTTTAAAAACCCCACTGCTTATGGTAATAACGGCGTTGGTGTCGGTTTTAAGCTTAGTGCAAAAAACGGTGTCAGCCGATGAAACAGAGGGGCTGTTGCTTGTTTGATGAATAATCAGATAACTCCCAGCATCGTAATAATAATTTGGGGCAGTACCCTCAACCTGCCAATTATTTATGTTAAACCAGTCGGTTGAAACGGCACCCGTCCAGTCGTATGTTTTATGATGCCATTTTGGGGTCATGTCAGCCACATCGGCATCATCAATTTTCCATTGGCCGGCAATCCAGGTGGATGAAGCACTGTCAACAGTGTATAATCTTACGGCTTTACTGTCCTGATATTCCCATGGTGTGCCTGTTCCGTTTTGGTCGATTATACCGTATGCATCAACAAGAGTACCGGTTGTATGGTTACCATTTTTGTATAAAAAATAACCATCGTTGCCATTGCCTGAAATATTACCATTTGCCATATCCGGATTGAACCCATAAGCTGTGTTAAAATTTGAAGTACCATTGGCAATCACCATTGTTGAATCAGCTTTTAGTGTGCCCGTCAACAAAATATCTCCCCAACTGCTACCATTTGCCTGCCGGCATAAATACCAGGTTTCAGCGGAAAAATCTATATCGCCTGTTCCGGCATTGTACAACTCAACAAACCGTGCGTTTGAATTGTCTCCGGGGTCGGCCACTTCGGAAATTAACAACAAATAAGTGGTATCGGTGTTGTTTCCTCCGCCACCACCTCCCGAGTTTCCTGTTGCAGTGGTGGTGTCTTGTGCTGTGGGTACCGTTCCATCGGTTTTATAATTTACGTTTGAACCGGTATTGGTGTATGGGTAGATGGTAAAGTAATAAACGGTTGCAGTGTCAAGTCCTCCCCAGGTATAGGTTTGTGTGCCGTGGTTTATGTTGATGTCGCCTTCTCCATCGGAGAGGTCGGTGTCATCGGTTTGTGGAACCGAGTCAACCGGTGCCGTAAATGTTCCTGTTGTATTAATCATTAGCAAAAAGTAATCGGCTGCTACAGTACCGTCGTTGTCGTTCCAGGTAAGAGTAATGGCGCTGTCGGTGGTAGTTGTTGTAGTAAAGTTGGCAACATGGTTGGAGGGTTCGGCTTTAATGGTGTCGTAACCCCAAATCGATTCGGCATATTCAGGATGGTCAACAAAAGGGTTTCTGTTGTTTTGATAATCATAAATATCGTTGTTTCTGTCAAGTTCCTTTTGCGAAACAGGGTCTTGTTCGTGCCACTGCATCATTAAATCCAGAAACCAGTTGTCGTAAACATGGTCGGAGGTGCCGTCGAGCACATCATCGGCGTTGGCGTTGCTTTGCCAGTTTGCAATAACATTTTCGTAGCGGGTGGCCATATAAAAGTAGATGCGTGCCACATCGCCTTTAAACTCATCAATGGGTTCAAAAGCCGTTCCTGAAAATCCTGCTGCATTGCTCGTTCCCAGTTTGCTGCCATTTTGCGAAGTCCAGGTTGCACTACCCACTTCCGAGTAGGGATAGTTGCTTCTTTTCCCATTAACATAACCATCGGTGGGTAGTACCTGAACAACATCATTTTTCATGGGAGATGCCTGATTAAACCAACTTTGGGGAAAGGTATGTTCCCTGTTGTAACACGATCCTTCACCACTGTAGGTTCCGCATTGGTCGCTTCCTGATAAATACTCGTAGGGGTTTTGTCCGTTTGGGTTGTAAGAATAAATATCCCAGATAATATCGGTTGATGTGCCGCTGTTGGTTAGCGCTGCGGGTAGCGTGTCGCCATATTCATAAAAACTCCAAAGCGCACTGTAACCCTGATCGTTATGATTCTTAATGATGTTATAAAGTGCTGTTTTAAGCTGATAGCCTGTTAATCCCGCAGCACTGTTGTAATACCCTGCCGGCGGTTGTGCCACCGTAATACTGCTTAGCAGCAGCAACAGTACTAATGTCCCCCAGCTTGCAATTCTTCGTCTCAACCCAAATCCGGCTGTGTAAGCCCTTCTAAAAGTAGTCGGGATGGAAGCAGGATATGCGACTTTTTTATCTATAACCGGCATTGGTTTTTCCATAGTTATCAAAAAGAGGGGTTGTTAGTTTACTGATTAATAGTTTAATATGTTATCGAAACAACTTAACAATATCGTTTCCGTTGGCAAGAATAAGCAGTGCAAACAGCAATACCATTCCGGTAATTTGCGCATATTCCAAAAACTTGTCACTGGGTTTGCGGCGCGTAATAATTTCGTAAAGTAAAAACAGTACATGGCCACCGTCCAGTGCGGGGATGGGCAGTACGTTTAATATGGCAAGCATAATTGAAAGAAATGCTGTTAACCGCCAAAAACTCTCCCAGTGCCATTCGGCAGGAAAAATGTTACCGATGGTAATAAATCCGCCCACGCTTTCGTAGGCTTTTACTTCGGGAGAAAAGAGGAGTTTAAGCTGTTTCAGATAGTTTCCTATTCCTCTCCAGGTTTGTTCAAAGCCCGCCGGGATGGCTTCGGCAAAGGTGTAATCTCGTTTGTTGAGTTTGAAAAAATTCTGTAAATCACTGTCGGGGTAAACACCTATTAACCCTTCTTCAGGAACATGCACCTTTAAGGATAGTGTGTCATTTCCACGTTTAACGGAAACTGTTACGTCCTGATCTTTATGATGTTGTAGTTCGTTTTTAAACTCGACAAAATATTTCAAATTCATGCCGTTTAAACCTAAAATGGTGTCACCTTTTTCCATTCCTGCCGCTTTAGCTGCCGAGTTCTTGGTAAAGTCTTTGGCAATAAACGGAATTCGTACCGAAATAAACGGTGTTTTTTGGCTTATGAGTTTGCTTAAGCTACCTGCCGGAAATTGGATGTTAACCGTGTCATTGTTACGGATAACTTTGGCTGAATGGGCTTCGTTTAAAATAATTTCAGCAGGAATTTTTTGAAAGTTTTCAACATATTTACCATCAATAGAAATTATTTTATCGCCGTTTTTAAATCCCATTTCCATGGCAACGCTGTCGGCACTAATACCAAACTTATTGGCTTCACGTGTGGGCAAATACTCTTCGCCAAAGTGCATAAACAGGCCAATGTAAATGGCAATGGCCAAAACCACATTCATAAAAACACCTCCGAGCATAATAATCAGGCGCTGCCAGGCCGGTTTTGCCCTAAACTCCCAGGGTTGTGCCGGCAGTTTCATCTGCTCTTTGTCCATCGACTCGTCAATCATACCGGCAATTTTAACATAGCCGCCAAGGGGAAGCCATCCTATACCATACTCGGTACCTTTGTAGTTAAATTTAAAAAGCGAGAACCAGGGATTGAAGAAAAGGTAAAACTTTTCCACCTTGGTTTTAAATATTTTTGCGGCGGCAAAATGGCCGAACTCGTGAATGATAACTAAGATGGAAAGGCTGAGTATCAGCTGGGCAACTTTTATCAGAATAACTCCTATGCTCATTATTTTTTACTATTGTTTTCAATTATTTTTTTTGCTTTCAGGCGGGTGAGGTTGTTGGTTTGAAAATAGTCGGTTAAACCGGGATTATCAATAAACCGAACCTCGTTAATGCACTGCTCGACAACGGTAGGTATTTGCATAAAATCCAGGTTGTTGTTAAGAAATGCTTCCACTGCTATTTCGTTGGCAGCGTTTAAAATGGCAGGGGTGTTACCCCCTTTTTCCAGTGCCTTGAAAGCGAGTGCAAGATTACGAAATTTTTTCACATCAGGGACTTCAAAAGTGAGGTTATGGATTTTTAACAAATCCAACCGTGGAAACTTGTTGGTTAATCTGTTGGGGTAGGAAAGCGCAAACTGAATGGGCAGTCTCATATCGGGCATTGCCAGTTGTGCTTTTACGTTTCCATCGGTAAAATATACCAGCGAGTGCACAATGGATTCGGGATGTATAACTACTTCTATTTGGTTTGGATGCAACCCGAACAACCATTTGGCTTCCATTACTTCCAGTCCTTTATTCATAAGGGTTGCCGAGTCAACAGTTACTTTGTCGCCCATTTTCCAGTTGGGATGGTTTAAGGCGTTAACGGGGGTGGCGCTGCGCAGTTCGCCGGAGGTGGCTTTCCTAAAAGGCCCTCCCGAGGCGGTGAGCACCACCTTTTCAATGGGGTTGTTGCCTTCGCCCATCAGGCACTGGAAAATTGCCGAGTGTTCGGAGTCAACCGGAATAATGGGCGTGTGGGTTTTTAAGGCCGTTTTTGTAATTAGTTCACCGGCAATAACAAGACTCTCTTTATTGGCCAATGCCACCGGTTTTTTGTTTTCCAAAGCAGCGAGCGTGGGTTTTAGCCCTTCAAAACCCACAATGGCCATTAGCACCATGTCAATGGTGTCCATTGATGTAATTTGCTCAATGGCAGTCTCTCCGGCATATACTTTTATATCGCTGTTTGACAGTGCCTGTGAAACCTCGTTATAATAGCGGTCGTTACCGATTACCACTACATTGGGGTTGTACTTTAACGCCTGACTGATAAGCAGCTTATGATTTTTGTAGGCCGTAAGCACTTCTGCTTCAAAGTGCTCCGGAAAAGCATCTACTACTTCGAGCGCTTGTTTACCGATGGAGCCGGTAGAACCCAATATGGCTATTCGTTTTTTCAAAATTGCAGGTTATTCAAATAAAATATATTTTTCGGGGTTAACGGGAGTGCTGTTGTACCAAAGTTCAAAATGGAGATGAGGGCCGGTTTGCTGCTTGCCCGACTCTCCCGCAATGGCAATGGGGTCGCCGGCATTTACGGGGTCGCCCTCTTTTACAAGCAAAGCCGAACAGTGCTTATAAACCGACACAATATTAGCCGGATGTTGTATTACCAGTACATTTCCTGTTTCAACAGTCCAGTCGGAGAGTACCACAATACCTGATAGTGTTGCTTTTATGGCTTCGTTGTTGGTGGAGGCCACATCAACACCATAGTGGTTTTTGGTAATGTCGAAATGAGAGGTGATAACGCCGATTAACGGGGTAAAAAAGTTGAAATCGCGAATGGTAACAGTTTTAGCACCTGCTTGTGCGGGCGGTTTTCCCTCGCTGAAATAGAGGTTAAACATTTGCTCGTTTTCAAATTCAGCCCTAAAAATACTATCTTCGTTTGAGTTGCGAAGTTTGATGGTGTCGTAGTTAATATCGGCGGATGTGTCAACAGGAAATTCCCGGATGGTATCTTCATTGTTAAGAATCCGGCGTAAATTTTCAAGATAGAGGTTTTTTTGTTTTTGGTCGAGCAAAAGCGAATCGACCCTGTTGTTTAAACGGTAAATTTCGCGCAACGAAGTTTGCCTTTCGTGTCCGGGGATATACTCCTTTAGAGGAGTAAACAAAATAATGAGGAAGGTGATAAAAAAGGTAATGATGGTTAAACTTACAAACAGAATGGTAGCATTGATTTTTGAAATCGAGAAAGAAAACTTTTCTTCAAAGGTTTGATCGTTGGTGATAATCAACCGGTATTTTTTACGCTGCCGCTTTTGTTCCAGCGGATATTTTTTATCTCCTTTTGACACCTTTTAATATTTTGCGGCAAAGGTAAGCAATCTTACGTTTGTGTGTAGCGGTACCGAAAGGATGGCTTTTACGCAAACAACAGGGTTCTTTCAGGTTTGCCTTCGGCAGGCAGGCAACTCCTACCGAGCTTATTGATTATTTACAGGCAAAACCCTAAAAGGGTTAAACAAAAATTATTGAACCCCTATCAGGGTTCGTTACAACTTCATTGTTTCGGCCACCGGTTTTACCGATGGTTATTCATATTAAACCACTCCGTGGTTTACTCAAGTTCGGTTAATTCGGGTATAATAAATCACTTCGTGGTTTACTTGAGTTCGGCTAATTGGGGTATAATAAACCACTCCGTGGTTTGCTTGAGTTTGGCTAATTTCGGGGAAATTAAACCACGGAGGGGTTTGGTATTTGGAAATCCCACAAAACAGCAAATAGCCGGTAAATTGGCTAATTCCTATTTTGATGTGCTGACACCATTATAGAACCGATAGAGTGTTGTCGGATTTTGTTGCCTGGGACTTTGTCAAAGTTGCTAATAATCTTAATAAAACCCTGTGTTAAATCCCCGAA
>JALVAQ010000098.1 GCA_027011095.1 Bacteroidales bacterium | reverse complement strand
TATTGCATCCCCTTCGGGGATTTAACACAGGATTTTTTTAAGATTATTAGCAACTTTGACAAAGTCCCAGACAACAAAATCCAACAATACTCTATCGGTTCTATAATGGTGTCAGCACATCAAAATAGGAATTAGCCATTAGCCGACTTTCGGAACAAGAAATCCATGCCTTATGATTTTCTTTTATGTAAAAGTTGTAATTTGGCACTTTAAAATCGTGTTTGAATAAAGTCAGTAAAATCATGCAGATTTTTTCACCAATACTCCGTTCCATTAAAATAATAGTAATCTGCCTGTTGTTTCCTGCTATTGCTGTTGCAGTTGAACAGGACACACTAATAGCTTCAATTAAAAACCTTACAGCTGTTGAAAAAATTGATACTTTAAACTATTTTGGTAAGCATGCATATGCTAATCAGGACTTTATACTGGCGGAGAAATATTTTAACAAAGCACTTTTGCTGGCCAAAAAAATTAAAAATATTCCGTATCAGGCAAAAATGCATAATAATATCGGAATTATTGATGATACAAAAGGTGATTATACCTTTGCATTGGAACATTACAAAGATGCCCTTAATTACTATGAGCAAAATGATGACAAGGATGGAATTGAAAAGGTTTACAATAACATAGGTATTGTTTACGAAGAGTTAAAAATGTTTGACAAGGCGCTTGGTTACTTCAAAGAATCACTCAATTTAAAAATTAACAAAAAGAAAAAAGACTTTTTAAGTATTGCCGGAACTTATAACAATATTGCTATTATTTACGAAAATTATTTACTAAAATCAGACTCCGCACTGCTATATTACAGGCTTGCCCTTAAGAACTATAAAATAGCAGGTTATCAAAACGGAAAAGGTAAAGTTTGCAGTAACATTGGATTGTTGCATTTCAGACAAAAGAATTATCAAAAAGCCGACAGTTGCTTTAAGACCGCATATACTGTTTTTAGTAAACAAAAAAACAAAAGTGGTATTGCATCGGTTTTATATTACAAAGCAAACGTTGAAATTGAAAAAGGTAATTTTAATAAAACCATTTCATTACTCAACCGGGCACTTAACATCTCAAACGACTTACAACTGAAAAGCCTCAAAAAAAACATATTAAAAGCTTACTCGCTTGCATACGAAAAACAGCATAATTCCGATAGTGCATTAATGTATTTTAAACAATACCAAATGCTTAGCGAAGAGCTGTTAAATTCGAAAAAACTTGAGAAAGTTAAAAATCTTGAACAAAAAATAGTATTAGAACACAAAAATTTTGAAATAAACCTGCTAAAAAAGGATAAAGAAATTAGTGACTTGCGCCAAACACGTCAAAACATATTAATCATTACGCTGCTTATTTTATTGGTTAGCATTATTATTATTTTCTATCAAAAGGAACATCGAAAAAAGATACAAAACGAAATAGAGCTGGGGAAAGCAAAAACACGGCTTCTTCGCAGCCAGATGTCGCCACATTTTATATTTAATTCTCTTATGTCGATTCAAAGCTTTTTAATTGAAGGAGACGTTAAAGGTGCATCAAAATACTTAACACTGCTTGCCCGGTTAATGCGCCTATTGCTATCATATGCCAAGGAAAGCTATATATCATTAGAACAGGAAATTGAAGTAACCGAATACTATCTTGCTACTGAAAAATTAAGATTTGGTGATAAGCTTGATTATATACTAAATGTTGACGAAGCCATCGATAAGTACAATACCTTTATCCCTCCGCTTATGATTCAGCCGGCACTTGAAAACGCCATCGTACACGGAATAATGCCTTGTAAAACAAAGGGTAAATTAACAATAGACTTTAAGATAATTGATGCCGATTTGATGGTTACCATTGAAGACAACGGGGTTGGCTATAAATCGGTAAAAAAGAATAGCAAATTAAATAAAAGATCTTTCTCCACTAATATTATAAAGGAACGGATTCAGCTAATCAAAACTCAGTTTAATCAAAAAATAACCTATCAAATTGAGGAGGTTTATCCCGGTCGGCAGTCATGTCGGGGCACCAGAGTTACCTTCAGGTTCCCGATGGATTATTAACCTCAGGTTCATTGTAATTTGTTCATTACATTAAAAATATTCTATCTTTGTTGCAGTAAATGATTTACCGGTTTTTATTAGGTAGCCATACTAAAATAAGTGTCTAAATAATGTCTAAATGATTCAAAATATGAAAGTACTAGTAATAGAAGACGAATTCAGAACCAGAAATGCTATTATTGGCATTATTGAGCGAAACTGTAGCGAAATTATTTTGGAAGGATGGGCTGATAATGTTGCTGACGGGCGTACGCTTATTATCGAAAAAGAACCCGATTTGGTTTTAATGGATATTCAACTTGCCGACGGCACTGCTTTTGATATTTTAAAATCGGTTTACCCCATTAAATTTAAAATAATATTTTTAACAGCTTTCGAAAATTACGCCATCGAAGCCATCAAATTCAGCGCATTTGATTATCTTTTAAAACCATTCTCGGAAGAAGAGTTGGTAGCATCTTTACATAAACTCAGAGATAACAATCCGGATAAATCAGATAAGGAGTCTCTTGAAGTTCTTCTTAATAATTTACAGGATTCTTCACCTAAAAAAATAATACTTAAAACCAACGACAGTATTTACGTAGTGCCAATCAGCAATATTGTAAGGTGCGAAGCCGACACCAGTTATACCCATTTTGTTTTATACAACGGAAATCAAATAACGGTTTCAAACAACCTTAAAAAATATGAGCAGGATTTAAAAAATCACCATTTTATCAGGGTTCATCACTCCCATATAATTAACATGGATTACATTGTAAGATTCAGTAAAAACGACGGAGGGTATATTGAGCTTATGGATGGCACAACCATTCCGGTTTCCAAACGCCGTAAAGAAGAACTTATGAAAGCTTTTTCCAATTTATAATTATACTTAAACAAATGGTTAAAAAACTTATGGGTGCGGGAATATTTGCCGCCCTTTTTTTATTGATTTATTCGTGCAGCATTTATAAGCAGGCTGCCGAATTGAAAACTTTTTCGCAATGTACCTTTACGGTAAACAATATAAAGGTTCAAAGCATTGCAGGCGTAGATGTTAGCAATGTTGAAAAGTTTACCGACCTTCCGCTAAACGATTATCTGACACTGGCGCAACAAGCCTTTTCAAAAGATATACCCTCCGTTATTGCCATTAAATTAAATGTTTATAACCCATCGGACAAAACAGCTTCGGTAAGTGGCCTCGACTGGGAGATGTATTTAAAAGATGAGCTTTATTCAACGGGAGTAATAAATAAATCTGTTCAGGTGTTGCCAAAAGGTAACTCCGTTTTTGAAGTAATTGCCGATATTAATTTTAAGGACATTATTCACTCCCAATCGCTGCCTCAATTATTAAAATTAATCATTGAAAAAAATGAGCATTTAAACCTCTCCGATCTTGAAGCTGTTGTCCGCATTAAACCATGGTACCTATCAGGAAAGAGCATTAAAAAGTACCCCGGCTTTATCAGAATCAAGCTTTAATATTGTTGATAAGTCATAAAAAATTAAAAC
>JALVAQ010000097.1 GCA_027011095.1 Bacteroidales bacterium | reverse complement strand
TCTAATCTATATTGAATCTAAATAAAAATTAAAAGAAAATGAAAAGATTTTACAAAGTTTTAAGTGTTTTTGCAATTCCGGCTTTTTTATTGCTTTACAGCTATACGGGAGGAAGTCCAGGTGGTAAAACCGGCTCACCCGGTGATGGTGGTGCCACTTGTACGCAATGTCATTCCGGTACAGCACAAACGCAAAGCGGGCTTATATCGACAACCATTCCTTTTGCAGGATATGAGCCTGGGCAAACATACACCATTACTGTTTCGGCAAATATGGCCGGAATTTCAAAGTATGGTTTCGAGCTTACTGCCGAAAGTGCCGGTGGAATCAAGCAAGGCACTTTTTCTATAACTGATCCCGCCCGTACAAAAAAAGTGAATGGAGGAACGGCTGTTACCCAAACTTCAGGTGGAACCGTTGCTTCGGGAAATGCAATTTCGTGGTCGGTTGACTGGACTGCGCCTGCTGCAGGTACGGGCCAAATTACCTTCTACACAACCGTTAACGCCACCAACAGTAATGGTAGCACTTCGGGCGACCAGATTTACAAAGGTACACGTACCGCCAGCGAGTATGTTGCCAATCCCCAAATTACCGGAGTTGAGCCAAATATCGTTGCTCAGGATTATGTGGGTGACGTAATTATTACCGGTAGCGAAACTTCCTGGACTGACGGAGTATCGGATGTCTATTTTATGTTGCACGACAGTAACTCGGTTTCGTTTGATGCTGCATCCTTTGTGGTTAACAGTGATGTTGAAATTACGGCTACCATGCCCTCTTTGTTGTCGCAGCAGGTTGGTGTTTACGACCTGTATGTTGATGACCTTGTGATGGAAAATGCACTTACCGTAACCGTTATTGATGCCATTGCCGATAATAATTTAAGCAGCACAATCAATGTTTTTCCAAATCCGGCAACCAATTTTATAACGGTTGAAGGGGTGGAAGGTGCAACGCTTAAAATTGTGGATTTATCCGGCAGAGTTTACCAGTCGGTTAATAACATCGGCTTTAAACAAAAAGTTTCGGTAAGCCATTTAAGCGAAGGAATCTATTTTGTATTGCTTACCAAAGAAAACCAAAACGCTGTAAAGAAGTTTGTGGTCAGAAAATAGTTATTGTTAATTTGTTTAAGGGTAAAATCCGGTTGGCTTTGTGCCAATCGGATTTTTTTATTTAATTTTACCCTAAATCAAATTACCATGGAACGATATTGCCTTGAATGCGGTGCGAAACTTTTTGGCCGTGAAGATAAAAAGTTTTGCAACGACCAATGCCGTAACAGCTACAACAACAAACTTAACCGCGATGATAATGCGGTTATGACAACCATCAACCGGAAACTTCGGAAAAACCGTCGTATTTTAAAAAAGTTAAACCCCAACGGCAAAGCAAAAGTAAGGCGCAATGAGCTTGAAAAAGATGGGTTTAACTTTAAATATTTTACCCATGTTTATAAAACCAAGGAGGGTAAGGTGTATTACTTTTGCTACGAGTATGGTTACCTTCCCCTCGAGAACGGCTACTTTGCACTGGTCTTAAACAAAGAAATATAAGGGTATCAATAAATACAAAATTATTTCACATGAAAAATATATTACTCCTGTTGAGCGGACTTTTATTGTTTGTATTTTCATCTCAATCGCAAAACAAGCCCAAAGCCATTGACAATTATATCGATGCCGAAATACCCTATCTCGATTCTTTATACCTTTATCTGCATAAGCATCCCGAGTTGTCGTTGCAGGAAAAAAACACATCGGCACGAATGGCAGAGGAATTAAAAAAGGCCGGGTTTAAAGTTACCGATCACTTTGGAGGTTATGGTGTGGTTGGAATATTAAAAAACGGTGATGGCCCTGTGGTGCTGTATCGAACCGATATGGATGCCCTGCCCATTACCGAAAAAACGGGTGTTGACTATGCTTCAGTGGTAAAAGCAACGGATGACCGTGGTAACGAAGTGGGTGTGATGCATGCCTGTGGCCACGATATTCACATGTCGGTTTGGACCGGAACGGCAAGGCTGCTGAGCCATTTTAAGGATAAATGGCATGGGACCTTAATTTTTATCGGACAGCCGGCCGAGGAAAAGGGAAAAGGTTCCGACATGATGTTGAAAGCCGGACTTTTTACCAAATTTCCCTATCCCGATTTTAATCTTGCACTGCACGATAGCCCTGTTTTAAAAGTGGGTACTGTTGGCATTCACCCGGGGTGGGCCATGGCCAATGTGGATATGTTGGATATTGATGTTTACGGCATTGGCGGTCATGGTGCTTTACCGCAATATACCATCGATCCGGTGGTGTTGGCTTCAAAAATTGTGGTCGATTTGCAAACCGTCGTCAGTCGCGAAATTTCACCTTTTAAACCTGCTGTTGTTACGGTGGGAAAAATATCAGGCGGTACGGTTGGTAATGTTATCCCCGATCATGTTAACTTGCAGCTTACCGTTCGTACCTTTGAAGATAAAGTGCGCAACCATGTTTTAAACAGCATTAAACGAACCTGTCGCGGACTTGCCATTGCTTCGGGAGTACCCGATTCGTTGATGCCAAAGGTTACGGTTCACATGCCTTTTACACCCTCGTTATACAATAATCCCAAACTGTCAGCACGGATATTCAAGACCTTTGAAAAAACCTTTGGAAGTGAAAATGTTATTGAAATAGGTGCCCGTACCACCGGTGAAGATTTTTCGCGTTACGGACGTACTGACCCGCCCATTCCCTCATTGATGTTCAGATTGGGTGCCGTTAGTCCCGAAAATTTTGAAAAAGCCCAAAAAGGCGAAATCAAGTTGCCTTCGGTGCACTCACCCTATTTTTTACCCGACTACGAACCAACCATTCAAACAGGCGTAAAAGCCATGAGCAGTGCCATTATGGAGTTGATGAAATAAACCTGGTACACTATTTATCGCTCATTCTGACCGCTTACGTTCTTCCTGATTTGCCTGCCCGTCCGGCTTGCCTGCCCTCCAAAGGCGGGTAAGCGGCAGGCAGGGAGACAGGCGGGCAATCAGGATTAAAGTTACAATAACTACTACTTTTTAAGCAAATTTTCAATAACTTTTGTAGCATTGGGGCTGCTGGGGCGTGGTGCATTATCGGTAACCAGTGTCCCTGCTTTGTCGTAAATCATATATCGTGGAATGTACTTAACCTCAACAACTTTGTTTCTTTCGGTATATACTTTTTGATTCAATAAATAATGTTCGCCTGTAACAGCAAGGCTTTCGGCGGTATTTTTCCACGAGACCGGATTCCTGTCAGCCGACATATAAATAAATACCACCTTTTTGCCTTTAAAATGCTCTTGCATTTTTAACGAATAGGGCATCTCGCGCTTACATGGCCCGCACCAGCTGGCCCAAAAGTCAAGGTAAATTACTTCCCCTTTATGCTTGTCAAGTATACCTTGAAACGATTCGTTGGCATATTTGGCATCGCGTAAATTATAAAAATGAGCCTCAAGTGGTTTCTCTTTTTTTTGTGCCTGTACACCCGGAATTAATAAAATTGATGTGAGCACTACCAGAATAATTCTAAACATATGTGAAAGATTAAATG
>JALVAQ010000096.1 GCA_027011095.1 Bacteroidales bacterium | reverse complement strand
TGAATTTTGTTTACGCCACCTAAAACTATGGGGGTGCGTCCCATATTTTTCCTGCCTGTAGGTTCCGGGTCATCCGGTTTTGCCTTGTGGCACGAAGTACAATTGGCAGTAAACAGACTGGCTCCTTTTTCAACCGGGGTTAGTTTAGTAACTGTTTTCGATACAGTTTCTTCGCCAAACAAAAAGCCTGTTATTGCCTGCCGTTCTTCATCCGACAGGTTGGCAAAGGAGGGCATAGCCTTTCTGCCCGTTTTAAGTAGCATGGCTACTTCCTCTTTTGTCATTTTTTCCGAAATATTTGTTAAAGCCGGAAAAGCAGGGGGCATTCCTGATCTGTCCGTCTGATGGCATACAGCGCAATTGGATAGAAAAAGTGCTTGTCCTGTGACCGTTTTGTCAGCACTATTCATGCTGTTTGTATCATCCGGATTATTCTCTCCGGATTCAAAACCAATGAAGCCGTAGCCCACAATACTCAGGGCGATGATGGCTGATATTATTATTGTTCTCATGTGTTTAAATTTTTGTAATCTGTAAAATCATAAGCAATTCCAAAATTAAAGGTTTACCCGTGCAACCCGGTTGCAAAGGTTTAATGGTCATCACCGGTTTCGCTTTTTTGCATATCCGATAGCAGATAGTATGCGCTGTTAAGGGCAACTACTGTGTTGTCGGGTAACGTATCCAAAAACTTAATTTCGGTATATCCGTCATCTTTAATGCCGGGAATTACTTCAACCGGTTTAAAAGCTGTTTCCTCCGGATTGTTGCTGTGTTCAACAATAAAAATAAACGACTTTGTTCCCTCGGTTACGATGGCATCGTTGGGAAGGGTGCGTGTGTATTTTTTGTCGGTGTGGAGGTGACCTGAAATGTACATGCCCTGTATCAACCCTTCCGTATCCTCATTTATTTTTGAGTGGATGTGAACCGCTTTTGATACCGGATCGAATCTTTTTTCGATGGCAAAAACTTCGGAAGTGTATTCTTTTCCGGCATTGTTGGCAACCGTAAAATGGATGGTTTGTCCCTTTTTTACAAGGTGAACATCTTTTTCATAAATCATAAAGTCAGCATGAAGTGCCCGGTTGTTTGTAATTTCAAACATCTTTTTTCCGGTGGCAACATAGGTTCCCAGCTTAATGTTAACATCGCTAACATCTCCATCAATGGGTGAGAGGATATTGATGCTTCCTGTGATGTTTCCCGCTTCTGCCGATGCCGGCGAGATGTTTAACATTTTTAATTTCGATTTCAGTCCGTTATATTTTGCTTTGGCAACATTATACTCTGCCCTTGCTTTTTGGTAGTTTTTGGTGGCGCCCACATTATTTTCATAAAGTTCCTTTTGCCGTTGATACTCCTGCTTTAAAAATTCAAGTCGGTTGGAGGCTACAGAAAAGTCTTCCTGAAGGGTGATATAGGTTGGGTGTTCAAGGATTGCTAAAATTTGCCCCTTTTTAACTTTGTCGCCCACAAAAACATTGATACTCTTTACATTGCCACCCATGATGGCGGTAACTTCTGCTTTGTTACCCGGATCCACCTCCAGTTGCCCGTTGGTTTTTATTACCGAAGTAAGGTTGCGCATTTGGAAAGTACCGGTTTTTAAGCCGATGGCCTGTTGTTGTTTTAAGGTAAGCAATACTTCGTTTGCTTCTCCTTCGTGCTCATGTTCATGCTCTTCTGTTTCGTTTGTTGCGCTGTTGTTGCACGACACCAAAAAGATTGCAAATGTAAAAATGAGCAGTTGCGATATGATTGTTTTGATTTTCATAGGTTTATTATCTTATAATTTATTTATTCTCTTCCTGTTAAAAAGTTTAATCTTGCCGAAAGTTCCATGAAATCAGCCTTTTGCTGTAAGTATTCCATTTTAATATTGATGGCGGTTTCAAGGTTCTGGATAAACTGCACATAATCAATATCACCCAGTTTGTAAGCAAGACTGGCAGCGGCAATTTGTTCTTCCGATAGTGGCAGAGCCTCCTCTTTATAGTAGGCGATGGTTTCGGACAGCGCACGGTAACGACTCATCAGTTGATTGAACTGAGCGTTAAGCTCCATTTTTTTTTGGCTGTATTGTTGCTGAGTGATTTTGTAATTTAGTCTGGCAGCTTTGTTCCTTCCTTTTTGAACGTTAAATATCAGCGGCATGGTGATGCCTGCCTGCCAGGTGTTATATCCCGAAATGCCATCTACCGACTGAATGCCATAGCTAAGGTCGATTTTCGGAAGCAATGCCGTCTGTCCGGCTTTAAATGACCTTTCTGCCAGCCGCGTGTTGGCCGCGTAGAGGCTGAGTATGGGGTTGTTGTGTAAACTGTCGCGCATGGCCGGTACGATATAGAGCATCTTTTCAGAACCTGCCGGATTAATGTCAAAAGGTGTGTTAACCTGCAAATATCTGTTTAGCAACTGCAACGCCGCCTGATGTTCGCTTTCCGATTTGAGGATGTTAACTTTCATCTCCTTATATTTGGCCGATGCCGAGAGCCATTCCAACTTAGAACTTTGGCCGGCGTCGTAGCGAACTTTTGAGGCCTTTAAAAAAGCGGCATAAATGGTATCCATCTGACGGAATAGCTCCATTTGCTGCCTTGTGGTAAGTGCCCGGTTCCAGGCAAGACTCACCTGGTAAATAAGGGTTTGTTCCGTAAGGTCTTTGTTAACCTTTGCTCTTTCAATAAGGCTTTGGCCCCTTTTGCTTTTGGCAATCATACCGAATAGGTCAATATCATTTTGGCTAAATCCTACGATATTATGAATTCCCGGGCTGCCGTTGCCAACCTCTTCCTTGCCTGTAAAAATCGAAGTGGCACCAAAATCGAATGCAGTAGCTTTAAGCGCTTGCTGTTTTTCAATTTCAAGCTGCGCCGATTTCAGGGCGGGGTAGTTTTGTTTGGTACTGTCGATGGCTTGTTGCAGGGTAAAGGTTTTTTTCTGTGCATAAGCGGTTTGGCCAAAGCCGATAAAAAGAAAAATTAACAGGCCTGCCAAAACGGTTCCTGCTTTTTTGTTGAGTATAAGTTTGTGCTCCGACTCAACCCATTTGTAAAGAACCGGCAAAACAATTAAGGTGAGCAGGGTGGAGGTTAGCATGCCGCCAATTACTACCGTTGCCAGCGGGCGTTGAACTTCGGCTCCGGCAGATGCCGAAAGAGCCATGGGTAAAAACCCGAGGATATCGGTGGAAGCGGTTAAAAATATAGGCCTGATTCTGCGAACAGCACCTTTTTTCACAATATCTTGTAAACTAAATTTTCCTTCTGCTTTAAGCTCGTTAAAACCGTTGATAAGCACCAATCCGTTTAGTACTGCTACGCCAAAAAGTACAATAAATCCCACTCCTGCCGAGATGCTGAATGGCATGTCGCGTAAATAGAGAGACAGTATTCCACCCACGGCGGCAAAGGGAATGGCAATGTAAATCATCAGTGTTTGTTTAAATGATTTGATGGCAAAATATACCAGCATAAAGATGAGTACCAGTGCAATGGGAACCACCAGTGTTAATCGTTTGGTGGCTCGCTCCAGGTTCTCAAAAGCACCTCCATAACGGATGTAATACCCTATGGGCAGCTCCA
>JALVAQ010000095.1 GCA_027011095.1 Bacteroidales bacterium | reverse complement strand
GGCCATTAAACGCGAGCACGATAAGGTTAAACAGGCTGTCATCGAAAAAGAACTTGCCAACCTTAACGACGACCGTAACCAAATGAAAGCCAAATGGCAGGCTGAAAAAGAGCTTGTTGATAAAATTCAAAAGCTGAAAAAGGATATTGAAGACTATAAACTGGAAGCCGAGCGTGCCGAGCGTGACGGTGACTTTGGAAAGGTTGCCGAATTACGATATGGTAAAATTCAGGCTTCGGAGCAACAAATTGAAGAGCTACAGCAGAAGCTGATAGAACTTCAGGGCGACAAACCCATGATTAATGAAGAGGTTACCGCCGAAGAGGTTGCCGAAATTGTTTCGCGATGGACCGGAATTCCCGTATCGAGGATGTTGCAAAGCGAACGCGAAAAACTGCTTCATCTGGAAGAGGAATTGCACAAACGGGTGGTTGGACAAGAAGATGCCATTGGAGCCATTGCCGATGCCATTCGGCGTAGCCGTGCAGGCTTGCAGGACACCAAACGTCCCATTGGCTCTTTTATCTTCCTGGGTACTACCGGTGTGGGTAAAACCGAGCTGGCAAAAGCACTGGCAGAGTTTTTATTTAACAACGAAAACTCGATGGTGAGAATCGACATGTCGGAATATCAGGAACGGCACTCGGTATCGCGACTGGTGGGAGCACCTCCCGGATATGTGGGCTACGATGAAAGCGGCCAGCTAACCGAAGCAGTTCGCCGGAAACCTTACTCGGTAGTGCTGTTGGATGAAATTGAAAAAGCACATCCCGATGTGTTTAACATCCTGCTTCAGGTTTTGGACGATGGAAGGCTGACCGACAACAAAGGCAGGGTGGTGGACTTTAAAAATACCATCATCATTATGACCTCTAACATCGGTTCGCACATCATCCAGGAGCGCTTTAGCAAAATGACCGAAGCCAACGAAGAAGAAGTGGTTGAAAAAACAAGGGAAGAGGTTTTTGAACTGTTGAAAAAAACCATTCGTCCCGAGTTTCTGAACAGGATTGATGAAATCATCATGTTCAAACCGCTTTCGAGGAATGAAATCCACGACATTGTTAAGTTGCAATTTGAAATGGTAAAAACCATGCTTGCCAAAAACGGCCTGCATCTCGAAATTAGTGATGCTGCTATCAACAAGCTGTCCAACGCCGGTTACGATCCGCAGTTTGGCGCAAGGCCGCTCAAACGGGTTATCCAGCGAATGGTACTTAACGAACTGTCGAAAATGATTTTGGCCGGAAAAATAGAAAAGGATCACAAGATTCTTATCGACATGGAAGGTGATAACCTTGTCTTCAAAAATGCTTAATGCTTGTTGATGAATGGTTTGTGCTAAATATCAATTACTACTGTCAGGCTGAGCGCCCGCCTGAACGAATTCATTCGGGCAGGTAGTCGAAGCCGGGCTGACGAAAAAAAAGTTTTCTCTACAATGCATGACCACTATTCCCTTTTCCCCGAGGTTTGCTCAGGGAAAAGGGAATAGATAACAAAACTCTTTCCTGTTCCTCCGGGGTTTAGCCCGGAGATAAAATCAGTTTTTTAATGCCAATAAATCGCTAATTCCTATTTTGATATGAAAAGGATATTATCAAATAAATTATTTCAACTCTTTTTTATAGGTTTCAGGAATAAAAAACGTAGTTATTATTGCCACTAAACAGGTGGAAATAAGATAGTAAGCGGGCATCCAAACATCCCCACCACTTATTTTAATCAGCCAGGTACTTATTAAAGGTGTGGTTCCGCCAAAAATGGCAAGCGAAATATTATAGCTAACCGACAACCCCGTATATCGCACACGGGCAGGGAACATCTCTGTCATAAGTGCAGGCATAACAGCTTGAAACATAGCTTCAAGCACAGCAAAAGCCAGCATGGCTGATAAAACTGCGTAAAAAGTGTTGTTGAACATGAGTGCAAAAAGAGGATAGGTAAAAATAACAAAACCAATTAACGACATCAACAACACTGTCTTTCTTCCCAACTTGTCGGTCAAATGACCGAAAACAGGAATAAGAAGCATCAAAAATACAATGGCCATAGTATGAGCCGAGAGGGCATCACTCAATTTTACATGATGGAATGTATGAAGGTAAGATGGGAGAAAAATAAATAACAGGTAAACCGAAACGCCAAAAGCCCAGCTAATTAAAATTATTTTTAACGATTGTAACTTATAGTTTGCCCAAAACTCTGCCAGGGGCAATTTTGAACTGTTTTTATCTTTTTTCGTTTCAGCAAACGCTTTGCCTTCATCCATTCCTTTTCTAAGCAACAATCCAACAACTCCTATTACAGCACCGAGCAAAAAAGGAATACGCCACCCATAACTATGCAACTGCTGCTCCGTTAAAACGGAAGTGATAATTGCCGCAAGTCCGGCACCAAGCAACATGCCCCCAAAAACACCAAAGGTACTCCAGCTGCCATAAAAACCCCTTCTGTTTGCAGGTGCTTTCTCAACCAAAAAAGAGATGGATCCGGTAAACTCACCGCCAACCGAAAGCCCTTGTAACAGCCGCAAAATAACCAACAAAAGGGCTGCAACCCAGCCTATGCTCTCGTAAGTGGGCAAAAGCCCCACAAGTGTGGTGGGAATTGCCATAAATAGTATTGAAATGGTAAGTGCCTTTTTTCGTCCTTTTTTGTCACCAATATTACCAAAAATAATACCACCAATGGGTCGCATCAGATATCCGGCAGCAAAAACACCGAAAGCAGCAATTAACTGTACAACCTTGTCTTCATGCGGAAAAAACTGAGCACCGATTACCGTTGCAAAAAAACCGTAAACCGTAAAATCGTACCACTCCAATACGTTTCCCGAGAATCCTGCAATTAGTGACCTTTTGTTGAGTTTGTCAATTTGATTGTTCATATAAGTAGATTATTTAAGTTTTTCATTGTTTTTATGGCGATCACTGTCGCGCCTGGTTTTTTTAATCAGATTTTTTTTCATCGCATCAGTCAAATCAACGCCGGTTTGATTAGCAAGGCAAATAAGTACAAACATAATGTCGGCCATTTCATCTGCCAGGTCGTATGCTTTATCCGATTCCTTAAACGATTGTTCTCCATATTTCCGGGCAATAATGCGAGCCAATTCACCAACCTCTTCGGTAAGAATGGCCATGTTTGTCAGCTCGTTAAAATATCTGACCCCTGTTGTATTTATCCACTGGTCAACGGTTTGCTGTGCTTCTTTGATGGTCATAACATATCTTGTTTTGGTCAAAGATAATAATATTGAATTCAGAAAATTACTAAAACAGATAAATGTGATTTATTTCATAATACCATAAGCCCTTTCAGATTGAAACCTGAAAGTATATAACAACCTTATTATAATATAATTACATCATGCTCTATATCATCCGGATTACCCGTCCAAACGTGCTTCGGCACGCCCGGCTGAATGACATAGTCGGGCAGGGGCGGGCAAATCCGGACGAGCTTGGGGGGGATAATAATACGACCATCTTCATTCCTCCGGGGTTTAGCCCGGAGGACAATGTTTTTGTCATTTCTTATTGTGTGCCCCGTATTTTTTGGAGTCTTATGGCTCGGGATGACAACCCCTTT
>JALVAQ010000094.1 GCA_027011095.1 Bacteroidales bacterium | reverse complement strand
CCCGCAACCCTGGTCGCCATTAAATTCCATTTACACCAACTATGTTGATAGCGGACCATACCATGTATCAGTTACCGTTCAAAAAGAGCCGCTTGTGGGAGGGGTTGGCATGGGTGCCCGGGTTCATCTGTTCGGGTACTTCATCAGAGGTGATGTATCATGGGGTCTCGAAGACTACCACATTAACAAACCCGTTTATTATCTGTCGTTTAGCCTTGACTTTTAACCTGTAAAAAAATGAAAATGAGTGTTTCGGTTGTGATTATTCTAATTGTCATCGGACTGGTGGCAGGAACCTTTAGCGGACTGATTGGTATTGGCGGAGCCATCATCATTATTCCATCGTTGGTTTTTTTACTTGGCATGGATCAATACAGTGCTCAGGGAACCAGCCTGGCCACCATGTTGCTACCAATAGGTCTGCTGGCCGCACTAAACTATTACAAGGCAGGCGAGCTTAATATTAAATACGCAATGATTATTGCCGGTGCTTTCATTGTAGGCGGCTATTTGGGTTCTAAAGTAGCGCTGCAAATACCCGAAGCGGTTCTGCGTAAGGTGTTTGCGGGTATTTTAGTTTTAATTGCCGTTAAAATGTTTCTGGGAAAATAATCACAACAAAACGCTACTTAAAATTGTGCCAAAAAAAAATTTTATATAAAAAAAATTTTTTTTAAGTAGTTAAACAGTTCGGTTACTGATAAATATTACTTATTCACACCCTCATTGTTAATAAAATCTTACCCCCCGTACGGTTTTCTTGTAGTATATTGCAGAACTTTTTGGAGATGTAAAGATATTTTATACATATCTGATTTTCAGCAAGGTACTCCAAAACCAAAACAACAATTTCATATGGAAAACAATTTATTCTCTGGTTTAGAAGGCGCTAATGGTGTGAAATTAGCCGAACAACAGGAAACCTCTAATAAAGAAAAAGGTTTTTACGAAAAGTTAAAAAGCGAACGGGTACAACCTGTACAAAAAAGTAACGAAAACAATGTTACGCTCCCGTTACAAACGGTTGCTATTAACAACAAACCTTTACCCCTTGAAAATACCAATACGAAAATTAAACCCGAAGAACACGCTCCTGAAATGGAAAAACCAAATACAGCATTGGAAAAATTGGAAATAACCGAACAAAAACCCATTGATAACGATAAAATTCTTGCATCCTCCATTGAATATTTTAATGGCGATACCCTTGCGGCCAACGTTTGGATGAATAAGTATGCCCTAAAGGACAGCGATGGAAACATTTATGAGCTGAACCCTGACGACATGCATCATCGCATTGCCCGCGAGTTTGCCCGTATTGAAGCCCGCTATCCAAATCCTTTGAGTGAACAGGAAATTTATGAGGTCATCAAAGATTTTAAATATATTGTTCCACAGGGAAGCCCCATGGCAGGAATTGGCAACAACCATCAGGTATCCTCATTATCGAACTGCTTTGTAATAGGTAACGATGGCAATTCCGATTCCTATGGTGGCATTATGAAAACCGACGAAGAGCAGGTACAGCTGATGAAACGGCGTGGTGGTGTTGGCCACGACCTGTCGCACATACGCCCCAAAGGAAGCCCCGTAAAAAACACAGCCTTAACCTCTACCGGTGTGGTTCCGTTTATGGAACGCTATTCCAACTCAACCCGCGAAGTGGCACAGGATGGCCGTCGTGGCGCCCTCATGCTTTCAATTAGCATTAAACACCCCGATTCGGAGCACTTTATTGACGCCAAAATGGAATCGGGAAAAGTTACCGGCGCCAACGTATCCATTAAACTGGATGACGAGTTTATGCAAGCTGTAAAAGAGGGCAAAACCTATACGCAACAATACCCCATTGACTCGCCCAACCCAAAATACACCAAAGAGGTTGATGCCCGAAGCCTGTGGGAAAAAGTGATACACAATGCCTGGGCCTCAGCCGAGCCGGGCGTACTTTTCTGGGATACAGTTATCCGCGAATCAATTGCCGATAATTATTCTGATTATGGTTTTAAAACCGTTTCAACCAATCCCTGCGGCGAAATTCCACTTTGCCCTTACGATAGTTGCCGGTTGCTGGCAATGAACTTATACAGCTACGTTAAACATCCGTTTACTGCTGAAGCAAAATTTGACGGTACATTGTTTAAAAAACACGTTCATATTGCCCAGCGGATTATGGATGACCTCGTTGACCTTGAAATAGAAAAAATTGATAAAATACTGGAAAAAATTGCCAGTGACCCCGAAGGTGAAGAGATAAAATATGTTGAAAAACGGCTTTGGGAAAAAATTCGCGAAAAAGCCCTGCAAGGCCGGCGTACCGGTATCGGCATAACAGCCGAAGGCGATATGCTGGCGGCATTGGGGTTGCGTTACGGTTCGGAAGAGGCCATCGAGTTTTCAACCGAAGTACATAAACTCCTCGCCATTGAAGCCTACCGCTCAT
Source organism: Bacteroidales bacterium (assembly GCA_027011095.1). Lineage (GTDB taxonomy): Bacteria > Bacteroidota > Bacteroidia > Bacteroidales > F082 > B16-G9. Next base: position 1,164 of record JALVAQ010000094.1, on the reverse strand, counting down.
CGGTTGATTTGGCAGAAGACAGAGGTGCCTTTAAAGTGTTTGATTTTGAACGCGAAAAAGAAAACCCGTTTATTTTACGAATTAAAGAGCATGCTCCCGAAGTTTACGCAAAAATGCAGCAGGTAGGGCGTCGTAACATATCCATGCTCACCATCGCACCAACCGGAAGTGTTAGCATCTGTACCCAAACCTCTTCGGGTATCGAACCTGTTTTTATGGTAGCATACAAACGCCGCCGTAAAGTTAACCCCAACGACACCAATGTGGTGGTTACCTTTGTTGATGAAGTGGGCGATGCCTGGGAAGAATACAATGTTTTTCATCCTAAATTTGAAGTGTGGCTGCGTCAAAACGGCTACAATGTTGACGAAGTTAAACATATGGACGACAAGGCCTTTAATGAGGTTGTTGCCAAATCACCCTACGACAAAGCCACTTCAGCCGATATCGACTGGGTAAATAAAGTCCACATGCAGGGTAAAATTCAAAAGTGGGTCGATCACTCCATCAGCGTTACCGTTAACGTACCCAAAGAAGTTGACGAAAAACTGGTAAGCGACATCTACCTTACCGCCTGGGAAAGCGGCTGCAAAGGGATGACCATATACCGTGAAGGGTCGCGCGACGGGGTATTGATTAGTAAAGAGAGCAAGCCGAAAAAGAATGAGGAAAAAGAGGACGAAAACGACTTTAAAGAAACCAGAGCTCCTCGCCGGCCTTCTGTTCTTGAAGCCGACATCATCAGATTTCAAAACAATTACGAAAAATGGATTGCCGTTATTGGTAAACTAAACGACAAGCCTTACGAAATTTTTACCGGAAAAGCCGACGATTTTTATCTGCCTACTTGGGTTGAAAAAGGCTGGGTATTAAAAGTTAAAAAAGAGTCGGAAAAAGCCGAAACCAGATACGATTTCCAATTTGCCGACAAACAGGGTTACAAAGTTACCATTGAAGGTTTATCGCGTTCGTTTGATAAAATATTCTGGAATTATGCCAAACTGATTTCCGGTGTTCTGCGTCATGGAATGCCTTTGCCTTACGTAATTGAACTGGTAGGCGATTTATACTCCAACGACGACACCATTAACACCTGGAAAAACGGCGTAGTAAGAGCCTTAAAGCGTTATATTCCTGACGGAACCAAAGCCATCGGAACCAAAT
>JALVAQ010000093.1 GCA_027011095.1 Bacteroidales bacterium | reverse complement strand
CTGAGGGTAAATTGACATACCATTGTTCGCTTGCCTTTCGTTTTATTAACTGAATCTTTGTTGAAAATCCCATAATATATAAATTTTTATTACACTAGTTATATAACTAGATACAAAAGTAAATAAAAAAATCAAACCAACAATATTTGATTTGATTTTTTTATCTAGTTAAATCCAAACTCAAGCGCTCACAGTTTGCAACTGTGAGCAACTACCAACTCTTTTCCTCCTCTCACAGTTTGTAACTGTGAGCTAACAAATTATAACTCCCAACCTACCAAGCTCTTTCGGATTTGTAATCCTAAAGAGACAGAACAACTTTATTATAAATATGATACGTCGTTCAGATTACAAATCTGAACGAGCTCGCAATGGGGAACCAACCTATTTCACAAGTTTCCTTACCAACCGGTTTCCTTTTTCAACCACCTGAACGAGATAAGTGCCTTTGGACAGCTGCGACACGTCAAGGGTGGTTTTAAAATTACCGGTAACTTTGTGCAAAAGAACCCTGCCCGACAAATCATAAACCGTAACTGTTTTTTGTAAACCGGTGTTGTTTGAAAAATAGATATTCAACCTGTCAGTGGCAGGATTGGGACTCATGGTAAAATAAGCAAGCCCCTCTTCGTTTTTGCTTACATCCAAAATAAGACTGCTTACTTTTTCCATGGTCCAGTTATCGGGGTCGATGGATACATTAACCACTTTTTTCTCCTGCGGGGATACAAAATAATTGTAGTTGTCGGTTTGTTCAAACCGTACAATGGTATCGGTTCCATCGTCAAAAGTTAATTTAACATCAAACAGCATCTGAAACAAAGAAGTGGATGCGGAGGTGGATTGTGTTGAAGAGAGATGAAATTCGTTCACGCTGTCATCGTAAAACCATTCAAAATCATAAATGGGATAGCCTTCGCCATAATACCACTCATCAAAAAAGTAATCCCAATCTTTTCCGGTAACATCTTCCACAACGTTTTTAAAGTCCTCGCCGGTAGCGGTGCTGCCACTGTATTGAGTTTGATACTGACTTAAACAATGAAAAAAGATGCTGTCGTTTTGAATTTCGTGGCGGAGGGTATGAATAATGGCAGCTCCTTTGTCGTACGATAACCTGCCGTTAAAAATACGCCATTCATTACCCGGATAAACCTGATTTTCGGGAACATAGGTGCTTCCTCCGGGCTGCGACATGGCATTATTTTGAGCATTGATAATAAATGATTGAGCGGCATCCCAACCGTAAATATTTTCGTTGGCGAGGTAATCGGAATAGGTAGCAAAGCCTTCGTTAACCCATATATCCTGCCAGGTAGCACATGTAACATTGTCGCCAAACCACATGTGGCCCATTTCGTGTGCTACCAAATGAAAGCTGAATCCGCCAATGGTAGTCATGGTTTGATGCTCCATGCCGCCACCAAGTTGCGTAAGGCAATGGCCGTATTTTTCATCGTAAAACGGATAGGTAATGTACAGGTTGCAGTAAAGTTCCAATATTGGTACCGATTCGTCAATACCGTCTTTCCAATAGTTTAAGCAGCCGTTATCGTTGTAAATAAAATTCTGAATCAACACCGAGTCGCCGTTCAAACTGTCGGGATGGGCATAAATACTGTAGTCCATATAATCGGCTACCGAAAACGACAGCAGGTAATAATCAATTTCATGATGGGTTTTCCACTCATACCTTGTTTGTCCGTTTCCAAGGTTTACAATGTTGGTTAAAAGGCCTTCGGAGCCTGCCATTTCGTTGGAGGGGCAGGTTAAAAATATCCAGGCCGAGTCAGCTTTGTCTTCCAAATCCTGTTTAACCGGAAACCAGTCTTTGGCAGCAAAGGGTTCCGACAGGGTCCAGGTAACATCTTTGTCCCAGGTACCATTGTGGTCGTGGGTTACTCCGGCAAAAAATCCTCCCGAAGGGGGTGCGCCATGATAATACACTTTGGCGGTAACCATCTGGCCTTCAACAGCCGGATTAACAGCATACAAAACATTGTTGCCATCGCGGGTGTAGCCGGTATATTGCACGTTGTTGAAAAAGAACGAGTCGATGGTTATTTCGGGAATTAACTCAAATGCAAATGTATCCAACACGGCAGCCGTAACCTGAGCAGTTATACTTGTATTGCCCGAAACATAGGTGTTGGCACTTGATACATTCAAATCAATCCAATAAAATTTAACATCGTAATCGTTTAAATTATCGTTTTGCCAATCGTAAATGTACCGTAATGTTTTTTGATTGGGGTCGGGAACATGCGAACAACGTTTTTTCCAGTTGAAGGTATCGTTAAACTGTGCGTAAGCGGAAAAAAACAAGATTGTTAAAATAAATGTTGTAAATAAATGTTTCATGGTTATTGAAATTTAAAACTGTGGTTCTAATTAATATCTTTGCCAAAGATATTGAAAAGACAGTAACAAGCCGTTGTAAGTTGCCCATGAACAATGAATTTAAAATATTATCAGAAAAGATAAATGCTTTTATTCGGAAGTATTATAAAAATCAACTTCTGAAAGGATTGATCTTTTCGATGAGCTTACTACTGGCGTTGTATCTTTTCATCGACTTTATCGAATACTTTGCCTGGCTTGGAAAAACTGGCAGGGGTGTGTTGTTTTTCGGATTTGTTTTTCTCACCCTTTTCAGTCTGATTTATTGGATTTTTATACCGCTTTTAAAACTTTTTAATCTTGGTAAAACCATCTCGCAAAAAGAGGCTGCCATATTTTTGGGGAAGCATTTTCCGCAAGTTAACGATAAACTGTTAAACCTGCTTCAGCTTAAGGAAAAGGAGCAATCCGTTCCCAAGGGTGAAGTGGAGCTTTTGGCTGCTTCCATTGAACAAAAAACACGCGAGCTTAAACCGGTTGCGTTTAAACGTGCCATCCGGTTTAATGCCAATCTTCGATACCTTAAATTTTTAGTTCCTCCACTAATAATTTTACTGTTGTTGTATCTTATTTACCCCTCGTTTGTAACCGCACCCTCCAACAGGATTATACATTATTCTGAACATTTTAACAAACCCCTACCCTACCGGGTTGTTATTTTAAACGATAATTTTTCGGTAGTCCAACACGACAATTTTACTTTAAAGGTTCAGGTTGAAGGCGATGAGCTACCATCCAGGGTTTATGTAAAAAGTCCGGGGTTTATGTACAAACTCTATCCGGTAAAAGCCGGTATTTTTGAATATACATTTAACAATGTTAACAAAGATTTTGATTTTCAAATTGTTGCCGATGAATACACCTCCCCCGACTATCATCTGAAAGTGTTGGCAAAACCCGTTGTTTATTCATTTGATGTGTTGCTCAATTATCCTGCCTATCTGCACAAAAAGCAGGATAAAATTTCGGGGTTAGGCGATCTTGTGGTACCTGAAGGAAGCCTTATAAAATGGCGCATTCATACTAAAGATGCCACCGGGGTTCATTTTATTTTAGCCGACACAACTTTACCTTCCACTCCTGTTAACGAAAACACCTTTGAACAACAATATCGTGCTGTTAACTCATTTCAGTATGGTTTTGTGGCCGTAAATAACTTTGTAAACAGCCGCGACACCATTCTGTATTCGGTTCAGGTTATAAAAGATGAATATCCAAAAATTTCCATTAAAAGTTATGAAAGCAAACAGGTGGCCGGCTATTATCAGTTTAACGGGCAAATTTCCGATGATTACGGATTCCATTCGCTAAAAGTATTTTATAAACCCGAACATGATGCGGATAAAAAATGGACCATACAAACCATCGACATCGACAAAACCATTCCTCAGCAATACTTTTCTTACCATTTTAATCTGATTGATTTGGGATTAAAACCCGGCGATGGCCTGAATTACTATTTTGAGGTGCGCGACAACGATGCCCCGCATGGCTACAAAAAAGCCAATAGTTTAAAGGGGTTTGCAAAATTGCCTTCCAACGAAGAGTTGGATAAGGCAGCCGACAGTACGGCTGACAAGGTTAAACAATCGTTGCAAAAACAGCTTGAAGATTTACAAAACTTAAACAAACAGGTTGACGCTTTTAAACTTGATTTATTGGACAAAAAGGAGCTAAACTGGGCAGAGAAACAAAAACTGGCACAGTTGGTAAATCAGGAAAAAGAGGTGCAGCAACGCCTGGATGAACTGAAAAAACTTAATGACGAAATAAAATCTCTGGAGCAGGCCATCAACAAAAAGATTTCACCCGAACTTCAGCAAAAGCTGGATGAACTTAAAAAAATATTTGACGAATTACATGACAAAAAGTTTCAGGATGAGCTGGAAAAGATGAAGAAGGAACTTGATAAGATGGATAAGGATAAACTGAACCGTTTTTTGGATGAGATGAAGAAAAAAAATGAATCGTTAAAAGACGACCTCAAACAAAATCTGGAACTTTTTAAACAGATGGAGTTGGAGAAAAAGTTTACCGAAACCGCACAAAAGCTGGAAGACCTTGCCAAAAAACAGGAAGCGCTTTCAGAAAAAGCCAAAACCAAATCGGAATCAAGTGACACGCTGGCCAAACAGCAACAACAAATTGATAAAGACTTTAAGAAGTTGGAAGAAGAGATTGATGAGGCTGCCGAGCTGGATAAAAAACTTGAAGAGCCTTTTAATATAAAAAAAGATACCGCTGCCATAAACAATATAAAAAACGATATGAACGAAGCCGGCAAGCAACTTCAAAAAAACAAGCGCAAAAAGGCTTCTGAAAGTCAGGAAGGCGCAGCCTCAAAAATGAAAAAGATGGCTGAAAGCATGATGAGCATGATGTCGGCAGCCATGCAACAGCGCACCGGTGAGGACATGGATATGATTAAAAAGCTGTTGGATAACCTTATGGATATGAGTTTTCAACTCGAAGGGCTTACAAAAGAGATTCGCACAACCGATGCCATGGATCCCCGCTTTGTTACCAGTGCCCGGGAGTTAAATAAAATGAAGGAGAGTTTTGGCATTGTTCGCGATTCGTTAACAGCTATTGGCCGCCGGCAGGTTTTTATTCAGCCGTTTATAATACGAGAATCGAAAAATGTTGATCGCAATATGAAATCTGCCATCGCTTTAATGCAGGACAGAAAAAAGGGCCAAAGCATGGCGCAACAGCAATATGCTTTAACACATGTAAACAACCTTGCTTTAATGCTTGAGGAGGCGTTGGAAAAGATGCAGCAGAGCATGAGCATGAGCAGCAGCAATAAATCGGGCAAAAATGCTTGTCCCAATCCGGGTAAAGGAGCCGGCAAACCGAGTTTAAAAGATATTATGCAGGCACAGGAGTCATTATCAAACGGACTTAAAAAGGGACAAAAAGGCAAAGGAAAAAAATCGAACAAGGGAAAGAAAGAGCAGGGACAGGGACAAGGCGAAAACGGAAACAGTGCTGAATTGGCCAAAATGGCTGCCATGCAGTACGAAATCAGGCAGAAGCTGCAAGAGTATATGGATGAATTAAAAAGCAATGGCGGCAACGGAAATGCCTTAAACGACGTGTTAAAAAACATGGATAAAACCGAAGAGGATATTATTAATCGTAACATTACCCGCGAAACCATCGAACGCCAGAACAAAATAAAAGTAAGGCTGCTTAAGGCCGAAAACGCCGAGATGCAGCGCGAAAAAGAAAAACGTCGCGAATCGCAGGAAGGTAAAAATAATCTCAACAGAAACTTTACAAAAAATTTAAAGTATAAAAAGAGTCGAAGCGGAAAAGAGGGCATTATTATGCTTGAGCCTATCCGTTTAAACTATTTTTTAAAATCCGTTTACAAAAAGTACTTGTATCAAATTGAATTGGACAATGAAAAACATCAACCTTAAACATGAAGTTTTAATCGGAAACGAGAGTCAACACTATTTCGAATGTTTTGTTGAGGAAATCAGCAACAAACTATACATCAACGAAATTTATTTTGGCAACCTTTCAACAGGTATGGATGCGTTGTTATCGTTACTTACTAAATACCAACAAGATAACACGGTTTATATGTCTTACAACACTGATTATCTGACCGTTAGCATATTTATCGACGGGGTTTCACGTGAAACTGCCAAAGTGATTGATATCGCTGCCGACGAAATGGACAATCCGCAGGCCAACAGTTTATTCACGTTGTTGAATGTAACCGAATCGGTTTCATTTGAAAACGGGCGGTTGACCCTTGTTTTTGATATTGGTGCAATGAGTAAACGGGTTTATGAAGATAGACGGAAAAGGCTATTCGATTATTTTAATGGGGAAAAAACCGGCAAATTGAAAAAATCAAATGATCACTTTTACCTATAAATATCCGGGATTTAAACTTTCGGACGAACCAAAATATGGTTCCTGGTTAAAAAACGTAATGGAAAAAGAGGGGTTTATTCCCGGTGAAATCCATTACGTTTTTTGCAATGACAGCTATTTATTAAAGATAAACCAGCAATATTTGGATCATCACGATTTTACCGACATTATCACTTTCTCATTGTCAGAATCCCCAAAAGTAGTCAGGGGTGAAATTTTCATCAGCATCGACAGGGTAAAAGAGAATGCAACCTTGAATCAGGTTTCATTTGAGTCGGAACTGGCACGGGTTTTGGTACATGGAGTACTTCACCTTGTGGGATACGATGACCATACCAAGGTTGAAAAACAGATGATGCGTTCCAAAGAAAATTATTATATAAATTTGCCGGCCAATTAATGTTCCACGTGAAAAAAAGCAATGTTTGAAGAATACGATATAATTGTGGTGGGTGCCGGACATGCCGGCTCGGAAGCAGCGGCAGCAGCAGCTAACATGGGGTCGAAAACACTTTTGATAACCCTAAACATGAATGCCATTGCACAAATGTCGTGTAACCCGGCCATGGGTGGCATTGCCAAAGGGCAGATAGTTCGCGAAATAGATGCACTCGGTGGCTATTCAGGACTTGTTACCGACCAGTCGATGATTCAGTTCAGAATGCTCAATAAATCGAAAGGGCCTGCCATGTGGAGCCCAAGGGCACAAAGCGACAGAATGCTGTTTTCGGCTACCTGGCGCCGAATGCTTGAGGAAACCAATAACCTGGACTTTTGGCAGGATATGGTGGTTGGGTTAATTGTAGAAGACAAAAAAGTTAAAGGGGTTAAAACCGCCATGGGACAGGAAATTCGTTCGAAGGCGGTTATTTTAACTAACGGAACTTTTTTAAACGGAATAATCCACATTGGCCGGAAAAAATTTGGCGGCGGACGTATTGGCGATCCTGCTTCAACAGGTATTACCGAACAATTGGTACAACTTGGGTTTGAGTCGGCACGACTAAAAACCGGTACACCGGTGCGTGTGGATGGCCGTACCATCGACTTTTCGAAAATGGAAGAACAAAAAGGCGATGAAAATCCGGCTAATTTTTCCTTTTTAAAACACACGCCGCTTAAAAAACAAAGAAGCTGCTGGATTACCTACACCTCGCCGGTGGTTCACGATACACTTAAATTGGGATTCAACGACTCACCCATGTTTACCGGACGTATTGAGGGGGTAGGACCAAGATATTGCCCCTCCATCGAAGACAAAATAGAACGCTTTTCCGACAAATCCAGACATCAGCTTTTTGTGGAACCCGAAGGCTGGGATACGGTTGAATATTATGTAAACGGTTTTTCAAGTTCGTTACCCGACTATATTCAATTAAAAGCTTTACGCAGAATTCCAGGTTTTGAACATGCCAAAATTTTCCGCCCGGGATATGCCATTGAATACGATTATTTTCCTCCTACTCAGTTGAATTACACCTTAGAAACAAAACTAATCGAAGGGCTCTATTTTGCAGGCCAAATAAACGGAACCACAGGATATGAAGAAGCAGCAGCACAGGGCCTTATGGCCGGCGTTAATGCCAGTCTTAAATTAAACGAAAAGCCACCTTTTATATTAAATCGTGCCGAGGCTTATATCGGGGTTTTAATTGACGACCTGATAACAAAAGGCGTTGATGAGCCGTACAGAATGTTCACTTCACGTGCAGAATACCGTATTTTGCTACGACAGGATAACGCCGATATCCGTTTAACACCCCTTTCCTTCAAACTGGGGCTTGCTTCAAAAGAGCGCTATAACAAAGTGATTGAAAAAGAAGAAAAGGTAGATGCTCTTATCAAATTTGTAAAAAAGGAGAGTGTTTTACCGAAAGAAGTAAGCAATATGTTGCAATCGCAGGGCACCTCCGAACTTAAGCAAAAACAAAAACTATCCTCTCTGCTTCTTCGCCCGCAGGTTGATATCATAGCACTGTCGAAAACGGTATCATCATTAAAAAAGTACGTTGAAGCCAACCAACTTAGTGATGAAATTCTTGAACTTGCCGAAATTCGTGTAAAATATGAAGGGTATATCAACAAGGAAAAAAGTCTTGCCGATAAAATGAGAACCATAGAAGAGATACCCTTAAAAGATGATTTCGATTATTTTGCTCTAAAATCGCTCTCGTACGAAGCCCGGGAAAAGCTGACTAAAATAAAACCTAAAACGTTGGGACAGGCATCTCGTATTAGTGGTGTGTCGCCTTCTGATATTAATGTTTTAATGGTTTTTATTGGAAGATAAACATCCCGTTTCACGTGAAACGAGATAATATTAATTTATGGTTATCAAAGATAAATATGTAAAAGGATACTTTATAGTGTCATTGTTTTTCTTTGCGCTCTTTTTTCTAATATCTAACTTTTATAAAAGTTCTAACAGAATAAAATCAGCGCAAAAAAAGATACAAAAGGAATACCTTGCCCAAAATATTGTTTTCCAAAAAACGGCTAAGGATATCTTTCAGGCACTGGAAATCGACAGCCTGCTTTCATGGGAAAATCTTGCACCACTGATCAAGAATAAAAGTATTGGCTGTTACATATTAAAACAGGATTCACTCAGGTTTTGGAATAACAACGATATTAATCCATCAGATATTTACAAAGTTGATAATAAAACAACCGGGATTTATCATTTTGAACATGGTTGGTATTTCGCTTATTTAGAAAAAAGCAATAACTGGAAAATATTTCTGTATAAAACCATCCGGCAGCAATATTCAATCTCAAACCACTATTTGCAAAACAACCCGGAAGAGTTAGCCAAAGGAAGTAAACAAATACAATTTACGAAGGATACGCTTACTACCAATTTATTTATAAAAGATATTTCGGGCAAACCCGTAATAGGTATTAGAGCAGACAAAAACAGATATACTAACAACACTACAGCTTCAATACTATTCTTTTTATGGCTTGCCGGCTGGTTGTTTTTCGAATTGATAATCCTCAGGCTTCATTCAATATTAATAAAAGGAATTAATATATACTATAAGGCATTATTTGCTTTTATCGATATTGCAATATTGTTTGCGATTGTATGCCGATGGTTTGTTCCTGGTATAATTGATAACTCATTTTGGTTTGAAAACTGGCACGCTCTAATACCGGGTGTTACTACACGAGGAATGGCTGTAACATTTAGTTCAATGCTGTTATTGTTTGCTTTTTATATTGGCAAAAGTAATAAAAACCACTCTTTAAGACTGTCTATCAGTAACTTACGGTTGTTTTTAGTGTCTCTGTTTCAGTTTGTTACGGTTTTCTTTTTGTTATTTGTTTTTATGCGGTTTTACGGGTTCAATCTGAAACCTCACGACAACGCAATAGGGTTTTTGTTTAGACGCGATATTATCGAGCTTTATTTTATTTCAGGATTGGTAATTTCTCTTTGGCTCTTACAAAGTGTAATACTCAGGAATTTAGTTTTTAAATCGTTTCAAATTTTGCTCTATTTTTTATATACCCTATTTATTAGCCTTGTAATGTTCCTGATTGTTAAGGTGTCTCCGCTCTTTTACGTATCGGTATTTTTTACTCAGGTATTGTTTTTACTCATTATTAACTTTACTTCACGCGATCAAAATTTTATTTTCCTTCGCTACCTGTTAATTACCGTGTTGATGGCTTTGAGTTTCTCGGTTATTATAAACAGTAGTTATTCTACGTTAAAAAATCAATTCCATTTACAAATTGTTAAAACTTTGATTATCAACCGTGACTCCACACTGGAGAATCGTTTTCAGACTACGGCCAAAAGTATAAATAATGATAATAAGATTAAATATTTTATTAGAAAGGGTCTGCCCGATGAGCCTGTAAAACAGTATATAAATAACACCTACTTTAATCATAAGTTTGGCAACTACTATATTCAGCTTACCATTTGTCACGATAGTGATTTGTTGGAAGTTAATCCCAATGGCGAACTGGTTAATTGTAAAGAATACTTTAACAATATTAAAAATGAACCCGGCAACAAATTGGTCAATTCCAATTTGGTGGTCATGAATCAGGAAGCGGAAAGCCGTTACTATCTCGGAGAGATATATCTTGGTTCCGACAGCCTTTCCTCTTCTACGCTTTACGTTGAGATGTTTTCGTCCATCGTACCATCAGGATTGGGTTATCCAGAGCTGCTTGTTGACAACAGCAATCAAATTGACCTGACCGGATATTCAATTGCAAAATTTCATCATAACCAGCTGGTTTACAAAGTTGGAGAATATGATTATCATGGTAATTATTCATTTATGCAGCCGTGGCCTAACGACCGGTTTTTCTATTTAAACAACTACTTACATTACAAACTACGATTAAACAACTCTGATGTTTTGGTTGTTAGCAGGCCGGTACGATCATATGCAGAGCAAACGGCAACTTTTTCGATGCTCTTTTTACTTTTTTCGTTCCTCGCTGTCGTGCTATATTTTGCTTCTACCGGACGTAAGCAAATAGGTTTATTTAAGTATTCCTTTAGAACCAGATTGCAGTTTTTTGTTATGGGAACCCTTATGGTTCTGTTTATTTTGATGTCGGCCATTTCAATCTATTATTTTAATGATATTAAAAAGGCAGTTATTTTAAGCCAACTTAACGAAAAGTCAAAATCGGTGCTTAGCGAACTCCAGGATAAATTTACGGAAAGCGATTTTATAAATAAATCGGAAAAGGAATATTTACAGCAACAGCTCCAAAAGTTTTCAATAATCTTTTTCACCGACATCAATGTTTACAGCCGTTCGGGCAAATTAATTGCCACTTCAAGGCCTAAAATATTTAAAGCCGGTTTATTGTCAACATTAATTAACCCCAAAGGATACCAACAAATTATCAACGATCAGAAAATATTTTATCTGACCAAAGAGAAAATAGGAACTATGTCCTATTATTCAGCTTACGTTCCATTAAGTTTTGACGCCGGAGCACCGGTAGCCATTTTAAATCTACCCTATTTTGCCCGCCAGTCGGAAGTAGCGAGGTCGTTTATGCCCATGGTTTTTAACTACCTCAACATATTTGTTCTTTTGGGTATTTTGGGCACCTTTATGGCGTTAATGATTGCCAAAATATTGACTCGACCGCTTACGATGTTACAGCGCAGCTTATCGGAGATTCAAATCGACAAAAAAAATGAACCGCTTGTTTGGAACAACGATGATGAAATAGGCCACCTGATTTCAGAATATAATTTGATGGTTAAAAAAATTGAAGAGAGTGCCGGCTTGTTAAAACGCTCGGAACGCGAAATGGCCTGGCGCGAGGTGGCGCAACAGGTAGCTCACGAAATACGAAATCCGTTAACACCCATGAAACTGAATATACAGTATCTGCAAAAAGCCAATGATAAATCATATGAAGAATTTAATAAAATATGGAAATCGGTTTCAGCATCCTTAATCGACCAAATAGAAGCGTTAAACGAGGTAGCATCAACCTTTTCCGATTTAGCAAGCAACAACACACCGGATAAGGCCCGCGTTGAAGTAGTACAATTAATCAAATCGTCCATCGAAATCTACAACAATAACGAAAAGATTAATTTTATTTTAGAACCGAATGTTAACGAGGTCTGGGTGATGGCTCGTCAAAATGAATTGCTGCGTGTTTTCAACAACCTGATTAAAAATGCCGTACAATCAATTTTGCCGGGTAGGGGGGAGGTTAAAATTGAAATCAATCGCAAACAAAACATCGTTGAGATAAAAATTTCCGATAATGGCAGAG
>JALVAQ010000092.1 GCA_027011095.1 Bacteroidales bacterium | reverse complement strand
ACCTAAAACATATGTATCATTAAAAATCAATTTATGAAAAATTTCAAACTATTACTTTTTGCTTCAGTTTTAATTGCTTTTGCATTTTCAGTAAATTATGCTGTTAGTGGAGGCAAACTAACCGAACGTCAAAAAAGAGCAAAAATCAACCGTAAAATTGACAACATCAATTACTGGGTACAATTGGCCGAAAAGGGTTACGTTCCTTTTAACTCATACAACAGAGCTGCTCCTGCAACTTTTACGGGAAGCAAAATAAAAGCTTTCAGTGTTATTACTGAAGATTCGCCCGACGTACCCGTTACCAATATTAATTCAACGCAAAGTGAAAACTCTATTTTTGTGGATCCCAACAACGAAAATACTGTTTTAAATTCCAACAACTCAACACCCAATCCGGCAACCGGTGTTTATGGTGCCAACGATTTGTTTACATGTGACGGTGGTGAATCGTGGGATGGCGAAGTGGAGGGAGCCGGTGAAGGAAACTCAGGTGACCCCACAACTGCCATTGGCCGAAACGGCAGATGGTTTGTAAACTATATTGACGGAGGTAGCAACTATGGCGGAATGGGAATTTCCTATTCGGATGATCAGGGTAATACCTGGACAACGGTAAACATCGCTCCCAACCCGGGTGATTTGGCTGACAAAAACCATATGTGGATCGACAACAGCCCCTCCAGCCCTTACGAAGGAAATATTTATGTTGCGTGGACAGATTTTGGTGGCCCGAATAACTATCATGTTGTTATTTCTTCCTCATCTGACAACGGCGAAACATGGACTCCGAAAAAAGAAATAAGCAGTGGTGCCAGCAGCGCTTTTAGTCATGGTGTAAACTTAACCACCGGACCCAACGGTGAAGTCTATGCAATTTGGGCTATATATGACGGATCGGGACTTACCGAAAACTCCATCGGGATTGCTAAATCGCTTGATGGTGGTCAAACATGGAGTGCATGGAAAGCCATCGACAATATTTATGGTATCCGCGATTATGGTACTTCAAAAAATATGCGTGTTAACTCATTTCCTGTTATCGATTGCGATATAAGCGATGGTGATAATAGCGGCAACTTATATATTACCTGGGCAAACAGAGGAGTGCCCGGCGTAAATTCCGGAAGCGATATTGATGTTTATGTCATAGCTTCAAGCGATCAGGGTGCCACATGGGATACCCCTGTTAAGGTTAATCAGGATGACGCCGGAATGGGAAAACAACACTATTCGCCATGGATTGCCTGCGATCCTTCCAATGGAATTGTAAGCGTTATTTTTTATGATGACAGAAACGTAAACAGCAACCAGGCGGAAGTGTATTGCGCAAACTCCTACGATGGAGGCCAGACATGGGAAGATTTTAAAGTGAGCGATGTATCGTTTACCCCTTCACCCATTCCCGGGCTTGCAAGCTCATATTTTGGTGATTATATTGGCATTACCGCCAACAACGGAATTGTATATCCTGCCTGGACCGATAACAGAACCGGTACAGCCATGACGTACGTTTCGCCTTTCGAAACCAATACCCTTAGCAAACCTTATAATTTAACAGCAGCCGTTACGTTTGAAACAGGTGCCTGTAATTTGTTATGGCAATACGATACCGCCGCCGATTTTCAGTACTTTAACATCTATCGCGATGGAAACCTTTTGGGTACAACCACCGACACAACATATACTGATATGTTGCCCGAATACAACTATTATCAGTACAAAATAACTGCTTATTACGGAGCTGATTTGGGAGAATCAAGTGCTGTAAAAGTTAACACGCAATGGGGTGATGCACACCTTGCTGTTTCAACCGATTCTGTTTATCAAAAAATTCTTATGGACTCCACTGCCACTCAATCACTTTGGATACACAACAACGGCCAACTACCATTAAATGTAAACATTCATCCTGTTTATACGCAGGAAGCCAATGTTGGAGCCTATTGCGATGCTTCGGGTGGTGGCGATGAGTACATAAGCCGGGTAAGACTGGGTGATTATATTAACGAATCGGGAGAAGATGGCTATGCCGACTACACCGATTTAGATTGGAAAATGTCGCTTAACGATGCTTTACAACTTTACGTAACCAACGGAAATGGCTATAGTGATGACCAGTGCGCTGTTTGGGTTGACTGGGATGGAAACGGTGTGTTTGATGACGAGCCTGTTACCATGTACAATACACCGGGAACAGGCCCGTACATGGCAGTAATTATGCCGCCGGCCAATGCAAAAGTAGGTAACATCAGGATGCGAATCCGAATCAACTACACAGGTGCCATGGATCCTTGCGGAACAACGCAATACGGCGAAGTGGAAGATTATTCAATTAACATTGCCTGGTTAGATAACGATCCGAAAATTGATACCATTGCCCCCGGCGACTCAACTTTGGTGAACCTCAGTTTTATGGCTACCGGAACCACTCCCGGAAGTTACTATGCCAATTTGAATCTTGCATCAAACGATCCTGATTTTGCAGAAAAAGATATTCCCGTAACCATGGATGTGTATCAATTTTATGCTGATATAAACGCTTCTGCCAACGGCATTTGTCCCGGCACTACCGACTCGGTAAACCTGATGGTTGAACCTTTGGGAACCTTTACAAATTTAACCTACCAGTGGTCTGCTTCAAACGGTACCATGGATGATGTGTCATCATCGGTTATGGTACTACCCGATACAACCACATGGTATTTTGTAACTACCAGCGACGAAACAGGTGCAACCTATACCGATTCCGTTTTAATTGAAGTTTATAATGCTCCTGATGTTAACCTTGGTGCCGACAGTACCCTGTGTTGGTCAGGTGGCGAACAGCTTGTACTTGATGCAGGTAATGCCGGCTCAACCTATTTATGGTCAACAGGCGAAACATCGCAGACCATTACACTACAGGAGCCTGCCGGTTCGGGAACCCAAACCTATTGGGCGGAAGTTACCAGCGAGCAAGGTTGTGTTAGTACCGATACCATTGAAATTAATTTTGCTTTACAGCCAGTTGTAAACCTTGGAAACGACACCTCGGTTTGTGCTCAGGACGGTTCGGGTATTCTTTTGGATGCCGGTAATCCCGGAGCTTCTTATAGCTGGTCAACCGGTGATGCTACACAAACTTTATTGGTTGACACCCTTAGTGTTGGTTATGGAACCCATGATATTTCGGTTGAAGTTGTAACCAACGATGGTTGTATTGCTACCGATGAGGTATCGGTAGAACTTAAAAACTGTACCGGTATTGATACACAAAATGACATTACCAAAGTATCGGTTTATCCTAACCCGGGTTCGGGCAAATTTAACCTTGACATAAATGCATCCTCGCTTCAAAAGGTTGATATTCTGGTATTGGACAATCAGGGAAGAATTGTTTACCAAAAAACAAACATCTCGTTTGAAGGACAAAAAGTTATTACTTTAGATCTTTCATCCAATGCTTCCGGTATTTATCAACTGTTAATAAAAGGGAAATCGGGATTAATTAATAAAAAGTTGATAATCCGATAATTTAGAAAAATTCCTTATAGTAAACCCCGGAAAGTTGCAACGCAACCTTTCGGGGTTTTTTGGTTGTCAGTAACAACCGAAATCGAATGTTTGTATTTTAAAGTATATATAC
>JALVAQ010000091.1 GCA_027011095.1 Bacteroidales bacterium | reverse complement strand
ATTCTAATAAAAGCAGTTTAACATTATAAAAAATAATTATGAAAAAGGTATTTCTTTTCATTGTTTTAGTTACCCTGATGCCGGTAATCAATTTTGCTCAGAATGTTCAAATTATGCCCTATGCGGGTTATTTGCTTGGGGGTAGTGTTCGTTTTGTTGAAGGAAAACTAAATGTTAACGATAATGTGGTGTATGGTGCTTCAATTATTGTTCCCGATGTTAAATATTCGACTGATCTGGAGTTTGGATACTTCCGTTCAGGTACTACTGCTAATTTTTATGCTTATCCGGGTTATAATCTTAACGATGACAAAGCCGATGTTGCTTCAAATTATTTGCAGTTGGGAGCCATTAGTAAAATGCCTGTTTCCGAAAAGGTTTTTCCATTTATTTCGTATTCGCTGGGTGCTACCTGGTTTTCTTCACCTGAATTTGCTGCTGTTTGGCGCTTTTCCGCAACTCTTGGAGGTGGTGCCGAGTTTTTTATTACCGACAGGATTGGTATTATGGTACGAGCACGTTTATTGGTTCCCATGCAGTTTGCCGGCATAGGCGGATGGTGTGGCATTGGTACCGGAGGTTCCGGCTGTGGCGTAAGTGCCAATGGATACTCTGTAATAACGCAAGGCGATTTTACCGGCGGCCTTATTTTTAAACTTGGAAAGTAGAAACCATAGTTTTGGAAAAGTTCTACAGCGATGCTAAACAACTTTCCCAAAACTCTAAAGCTAAAACCACTTCCATACTTCCAGATATTAACTTCAAACGCTTGAGCTGAATCGATTAACGAATTTAGATTTTACCTTAAATGGTAAAATAAGCAATAAGCAACTTTCAATGAGCAACTAACAATACAATCATCCAACCTTCAAACTTATAACTTTTGAACTTTCAACCTCTTCCCGCAAAAGGAGGTGTCATTCCGAGCTATAAGACCCCCAAAAACATGGGGCCCACAAAAAGAAATGACAAAAACCTGTAGTCGTCCTCCGGGCTAAACCCCGGAGTAGAAGCCGGTGGTCGTTTTTTTATCCCTTCTCCCCCGGGGTTCAGCCCGGGGATTAAAACGAATAATCAACATTAGTTTAGCTATATGTCTGATTTACTCTACGTTGCAACATAGTTGTCATTAGTACCATTCGGGAGGAATCTCCTGAGTACCACCCTGCCCACTCCGCAAAAGGCAACCTCTGAACCTTTGAACTTTGAACAAAATATCGAACACCGATTAACGATTGCAGATTGAATTGAAAAAACAAGATAAAAGATAAAAGGCTGAACAATAACAATTAACAATGTAGCAATGAAACAATACAATCATCCAGTCTTCCAATCTTCCAATTTTCCTAACCTTAAACTTTCCAACCTTGAACTTCCAAACTTTCTCTCACCTCACAACCACCACCGTACCTCTTACCGTTTTGCTTTGGTTTGTTTGGAAATCGCGGTAGCCGATAACGTAGATAAAGGTGCCCTGCTCCACCGGTTGTCCTTTGTAAGTACCATCCCACGAAGCATCGCTGCCACGGCCTTCGTAAACCAGTCCGCCCCAGCGGTTGTAAACCTGTAACACAAAATCACGAACATAGTCGTAACGGGGAATTACCTTAAAAACATCGTTTAATCCGTCACCGTTGGGGGTAAAGGCGTTGGGGACAAAGAAGGGTGTGCCGCCCCAGAGAATCTGAACCGTATCGAAACTTTTACAGCCGTTGTCCGAAACGGTTTCAAGACGGTAAATTCCCATGCTGTCGAGCTTAATGGCTGCGGTGGTGTCGCCGGTGTTCCAAAGGTAAGCAACCGCATCGCTTCCGGCATCCAGCATGTCGCCCGGGTTGACAAACAACGTGTCCATGCCGGCAAACGAAACTACCGGCCCCGGGTCAACGGCAACCGTTACGGTTTTGCTTTCAACACAGCCTGCCGTGTCGGTAACGGTAAAGCTGTATTGCCCGCCCATGCTTTGGGTAACACTGTTTATCCACAACAGGTTTTGATTGGAAGTATAGCCATCGGGGCCTTGCCATAAAAAGTCGTAAGCACCGCTGCCTCCCGAAACAAAGGGCGAAAGCATCAGCATATCGCCTTCACAAACCTGCTTTTGGTTGCCAAGCAGTATTTCAGGGGTGGAGAATAT
>JALVAQ010000090.1 GCA_027011095.1 Bacteroidales bacterium | reverse complement strand
ATCAAGTATAAAAATAGGTATTTTTTTTGATATAGCCAAAATTTTCTATCAAAAAAATACAAAGAAAGAGGCTGTCAAATACTTTTTGAACAGCCTCTTTTTTTTTGCGTTTAACATTTCTAAATTTCCTTTAACATCTGTTAACAGCGCTTCTTACCTGCGATTAATACATTTGCACTGAATAAAAATAAATCAGGTATTATGATTGAAACAGATATCAGAGAATTAAACGAAAAAATTCAACGCGAAAGTCAATTTGTTGATTTAATTTACCTTGAAATGAACAAGGTAATTGTCGGTCAAAAACACATGACCGAACGGTTGTTGATAGGCCTGCTCGCCAACGGGCATATTTTACTGGAAGGGGTTCCCGGCCTTGCTAAAACACTTGCCATCAACTCGCTGGCAAATGTAATTGATGCCAAATTCAGCCGTATTCAGTTCACCCCCGACCTGTTGCCTGCCGACCTGTTGGGAACGTTGATTTACAGTCAGAAAAAGGAGGAGTTTGTGGTTAAAAAAGGGCCCATCTTTGCCAACTTTATTCTTGCTGATGAAATTAACCGTTCTCCTGCAAAAGTGCAGTCGGCCTTGCTTGAAGCCATGCAGGAACGTCAGGTTACCATTGGCGATGAAACCTTTAAACTGGATGAACCCTTTTTGGTAATGGCTACCCAAAACCCCATTGAACAGGAAGGTACCTATCCGCTGCCCGAAGCGCAGGTTGACCGTTTTATGCTTAAGGTGGTTATCAATTATCCCAAAAAGGAAGAGGAGAAACTGATATTGCGCCAAAATATTACCAGCACCTTTGCCAAAACCAACAAGGTACTTTCAACCAAAGAAATCCTGAACGCCCGTCAGCTGGTTCGTGAAGTGTATCTCGATGAAAAAATTGAAAATTACATTACCGATATTGTATTTGCTTCGCGCTATCCTTCGGAGTACAGGTTGTCGCAGTTTGAAAACATGATTTCTTACGGTGCATCACCACGTGCTTCCATTAACCTCGCACTGGCGGCCAAAGCCTATGCTTTCCTGCGTAAAAGAGGTTATGTTATTCCCGAAGATATCCGTGCCGTAGCACACGATGTTATGCGTCACCGTATCGGCCTTACATATGAAGCCGAAGCCGAAAACATCACTTCCGAGGATATCATCAACGAAATTTTGAATTCCGTTGAGGTACCTTAAAAACCGGCCTCATCTTAGATAATTGAATGGTTGTTACAGGATTAATTAATAAACATGGAAGCGCAAGACCTGTTTAAAAAAGTACGGAAAATTGAAATCAAAACCCGGGGGCTGTCAAACCAGATATTTTCGGGCGAGTACCATAGTGTTTTCAAGGGTAGGGGGATGGCCTTTAGCGAAGTGCGCGAGTATCAGTATGGTGACGATATCCGAAATATCGACTGGAATGTTACCGCAAGGTTTAACCATCCCTTTGTTAAAATTTACGAAGAGGAGCGTGAACTTACGGTAATGCTTCTGATTGATGTTTCCGGCTCCGGTATTTTTGGTACGCAAGGGCAGCTAAAAAATGAATTAATTACCGAAATTGCAGCGGTTCTCTCCTTTTCGGCCATAAACAATAACGATAAGGTGGGGGTGATTTTTTTCAGCGATAAAATCGAAAAATTTATTCCTCCCAAAAAAGGTTCATCCCATATTTTGAGGATTATTCGCGAGCTGATTGATTTTCATGCCGAAAACAAAGGAACCGATATTTCGGAGGCACTGCGATATCTTACCAATGCCATTAAAAAGCGCTCAACAGCCTTTATTATCTCCGATTTTATGGACGATAACTTTGACAAAGCCCTGCAAATAGCCAATCATAAACACGATTTAATTGCCATAAGGGTAACCGATGAACGCGAGCTTACAATGCCCAATGTGGGATTGGTTAAGATGAGGGATGCCGAAACCGGAAAAACCCGTTGGGTTGATACCGGCAGCCGGAGGGTTCGTGAACATTTTGCGGCAACAGCCCGGCGAAAGACCGCTGAATTAGACAAGCGTTTGAACCGTTACGGAATAGACATGGCACGCGTTTATACCGGTAAAGATTATGTAAAACCCCTCATAAACCTCTTCAAAAAAAGAGAAGCCAGAAAATAATGAAAAATCTGAAAACATATATTATCATTGTCTTGTTGGCCACATGGTTTAAGGGCTACGCGCAGGAAACCAAAGCCTGGGCATTACCCGATACCAACTCAATTACCATTGGCGACCAGATAGGTGTGGAGCTGGGGATAAGCCTTAACAAAAATGTTGATTTGCAATGGCCTCAAATTGCCGATACACTGTCAAGCCATGTTGAAGTGGTAAAACAGGGCAACATCGACACCACCTTTAAGGCCGATAATATGGTTTTAAGGCAACGACTTATTGTTACTTCGTTCGATTCGGGGTATTTTAAAGTGCCTTCAATCAGCTTTTTATATCGTTTAAAGGGCGACTCGGCTGTTTTTACCGTTGGTACCAACAGCTTTTTTTTGCAGGTAAACACACCTGTTGTTGATACGGCACAACCCTTTAAGGCCATTGTTGCTCCGGTGGAGGAGCCTTATACTTTTGCCGAAATTGCCACCTGGGTTGGTTTGGGGCTTGTAGCGGTAGCGGTTATTGTGCTGCTGATTTTATATTTTGTTCGGAAAAAGAACAACAAGCCGCTCTTTAAAGCCAAACCCAAGCCGTTGCCCCCTCCCGATGTTGAGGCAATTAATAAACTTGAAGAGTTGCGACTGGCGCGTATTTGGCAAAGTGGAAAAGTTAAATTGTACCACTCTTCGTTAACCGATATTATGAAAAATTATTTGAAACGAAGGTTTGGCTTTGATGCTCCCGAAATGACCACCGATGAAATTATATCGGAACTTAAGGGTAAACCTGTTAACGATGAAGCACGCACCAAGTTGCAGGGTGTTATGCAGTTGGCCGACTTTGTTAAGTTTGCTAAAGCACAACCCACTCCGTTGGAAAACGATTTGAGCCTTGAGCATTGCCTCGATTTCGTGAAGGAAACAAAACCCGTTGTGGCGGAACCGCAGGAGGGCGATAAGGAAAAAACTGAATTGTCGGATAAAAAAGCAGAAAAGTAATGTTTAACATTGATAGTTGGGCAAACCCGCAATATTTGTATCTGTTGATAGCCGTACCGTTGTTAATTGTATGGTATTGGTTTAAATACAACCGCAACGATGCAGAGCTGAGTTTTTCAGGTTTGGAAGCTTTTAGCGGCGAAGCAAAAAGCAGGAAGGTTTATCTGAGGCATAGTTTGTTCGTGTTGAGGTTGTTGGCGCTTTCGTTGTTAATTATTGCCATCGCAAGGCCACAATCCACTTCGCGCCGCCAAAACGTTAGTGTTGAAGGAATTGATATTGTGCTTGCACTCGATGTGTCGGGAAGTATGCTTGCGCGCGACTTTAAACCCGACAGGCTGGAAGCATCAAAAGATATTGCCCGTAACTTTATTTTAAAACGTCCCAACGACCGCATCGGCCTTGTTATATTTAGTGGCGAAGCCTTTACACAGGTTCCGCTAACCACCGACCATGCCATGATTATTAACATGTTTCGTGAAATAAAAAGCGGTATGATTGAGGATGGAACGGCCATTGGTGATGGCC
>JALVAQ010000089.1 GCA_027011095.1 Bacteroidales bacterium | reverse complement strand
ATAGAATTTCCTACGAACTGTCACGTAAAATTCAAGAGGAGATGACTTATCCCGGCCAGATTAAAATTACCGTAATTCGCGAAACCAGAGCAATCAATTATGCTAAATAGTAGTGTCGAAAAATATTATATTTGTCGAAATTTTAACAACAATTAATTATGAAAAGATTTTCAATTTTACTGGTATTGATTTTTGCCGCAATGACGGCAACACAAGCACAACACGTATTTAACAAAGGCGATTTGGCCTTAAACGCAGGGGTTGGAATTCCTCACAGTTATGGTATTGTTCCAACCATTAATGTTAGTGGCGAGTTTGGAGCCATTCCTACAGGTGATATCGGTTTGGTTTCCTTTGGCGGGCTGGCTGAATTTCAGCTTGGTATGCACAACGATTTTTATTATGGTAACGAAGCGTTTCCTCGTATCTTTTTCGGAGCAAGAGCTGCCTGGCATGTTCATGCTTTTGAAAGTGACCTGTGGGATGCCTATGCAGGTGCAGGATTGGGAATAGGAATAAGTGGAAAAAGTCAGTATTATTCCGGCTTTACCTCTGTTGAGCCTGACATTTTTGTAGGCGGCAGATGGATGTTCTCGGAAAGTATGGGATTGTTTGCCGAGCTGGGTTATTCCGGCTTTAGCAGCGTTAAATTCGGAATTACCTTCGGATTGTAAAAAAAATTCCTTGTAGATTTAATAAAAAGGCTCCATGAAAGTGGAGCCTTTTTTTATGCCGATATTTTTAGGATATCGCAACAGTGTTGCTCATTTAACGGCTAATTCCTATTTTGACGTGATAGATTATTATTTTGGATGTCCCGTTAGGGACGCCATATTTCTAGAAATATGGCGTCCCTAACGGGACTAATTACTATTTATATTGAAATTATTTAAAGTTTATTTGATTTGAAAAAACCCTTTTCACATCAAAATAGGAGTTAGCCCATTTAACCTTGTACTTTTGGTTTCAATTCCCTATTGAACAATATAAATTCTCGGAAGATAACTCCAAAAAAAATAGCAATTATTTGGAATATAACTCCAAGAAATACTGATATTATTTGGAATCTGTTACAAGATAACGTTACGCTTTCTTTTCGCTATCTTTTAAAAAAACAGCAGCTAAAACAGCTACTAAAAAGGTTGTAGCAAAGGTCATAATACGCGAAGTAATTACCTCTTCCATACCTGTATTTATCCAAATAATGGTGAACAGAATTCCATAAACGATGGTAACAATAACAGCCTTGCCGTGATAGCGTTTCCAAAACAGTGTTAGTAGTATTACCACGGAAAAGGTGCCACCTATTCCTGCCCATACGTAGCTCACCAAAGTAAAAATAAAGGCCTTGTCACCTGTGTAATAAGCCAGCGCCAGCGCAATAACAGCCAGCAAGGCGGTAATAACTCTTGACACCAACAAACTTTTTTTGGTTCCCAATGAGGATAGTTTTTTTGAAGTGGGCTTAAGTAGATTTTCTGACAATTCTGTGGAGGATAGAATCAGTAGCGAATCGGCAGTGGATATCATGGCAGCCACGGCTCCGGTAATTAATATTGCAGCAATGGCAGGGGGAAACACCTCCAGTAAAACGCGCGGCATAACAAACTCACGGTCGGTAAGTGCGGTGGCGCTTCCTTCCGGGCCATAAATGGCCAGGCCTATCCAACCGATTGCCAATGCGCCAATATAGGCTACAAGGGTCCAAAGTACGCCCACATTTCGTGCTCTTTTAGCCTGTTTTGCATCGCGGATGGCCATAAATCGTGTAGAAAGCTGAGGCTGACCGCCAAGGTAACCAAAAAACCACGAAAAGCCCCCAACAATAACTACTCCCAGCGAAAATCCCGATGCAGCTCCTGTTAACGAAGTAAATGAAGGGCCTGCCATTTGCAACGCACTGCCGATGCTATGGGCATATATTCCGGAGGTGTTGGCAATATAAATGATGCCCACAATAGGCCCTGCTATCAAGGTTACAATCATTACCAGCGCCTGTACAACATCAGTATAAACAACACTTTTGAAACCACCATAAATGGTATAAGGAATAATAACCAAAGCTGTGATAAGCATACCCAGTTTAGGATTAACACCAAACAAAACATTTAGTGTTTTTCCTCCTCCTAAAAATTGTGCACCCACATAAAAGAAAAAGAAAAATACAATGGCCGCACTGGAAACAATGCGTATCCACTTACCACTTTCAGGATGTGATTTGGCAATAAATGAAGTAAACGTAGTAGCATTTACCTCATCGGCTTTATGACGAATACGCCATGCCAACAACCACCATGCTGTAACAATTCCGGCTACACAACCCATCGCTGTCCATATTTCGGTAAGTCCCATGGCATAGGCAGCACCCGGCAACCCCAGCAAGGCCCACGACGACTCGCCGGTAGCTCTTTCCGACAAAGCTGCCACCCATCCGGGCAGCGACCTGCCGGCAATGGCATACTCGTCGCCGGTTTTAACACTTCTACCCTGATAGATACCCCACATCATTAACAGTGAGATATAAACCAGCATAACCACAAGAATTGTTGTTTGACTCTCCATAACAAGTGGCGTTAATATGTCACACAAATATAACTATTAAAATGTAAATGTTTATTTTTGCAATTATAAAAATGAAAAATAAAGAATCATGGCAAAACCTGCAATAACCAAAGATATTTTAATTGAGGAATTGGTTGATAATTACCCCTTTTCAGTACGTTACCTGATGGAGAAAGGTATTCGTTGTATCATGTGTGGCGAACCCATCTGGGGTACACTGGAGGAGGCAGCTAAAGAGAAGGATTTCGACGACCAATCTATTGAGGGTTTTGTTGCCGAAATGAATAAGTTGGCGGAAAAAGGAGATGACGATACCCCTGAAAAAAAGTTTGATGTGGAGGAGATGTAGAAGGCAGAATTGAAGATTGTTAGCTTCAATTTTGTGCATAAAGCCTTTGTCTCTGTCGAAACCAAACACAATTTTGGATGAGGAATTGAGGCCATGCATTTGAAACATACTGCCTTGAATGCCAAAGCCCCGGTAGTAACCCGTTTGCCCGTAAAGCGAAATCTTGTTGCCAAACACATTTTTAGAGATTAATGAGAATTCCGGCGTGGTTATACCGAATCCCACATTACCCGTTTCCGATTCTATATACATAGCCTGAACCGGTGTACCGTTGTTATCTCCTTTTACATGCAAAATAGAAGCCGAATCAGCGGCACTCCCGTCTTTATTGATAGCGACCTGACCTGTAGCAAAACCTTAGCTGTTAAAAGAATATCACATAAATTGCAGATGCACTAAAACTTTGATAAATAAGTAAGTAGCAAGGTTGTCAGAAGTTTTCAGCTTTAGTTTTTTTTCTGCGCCAATACCTCTTTTTCATGTTCAAAAACCAAACTATCCAGCCGTTTTTTTCCTGAAGCGAAATTTTTAGCTGGTGGTTAAACATATACAAAGCGTATGAAAATCCTACAACAATTAAAACCAGTAAAAATGATTCCTGGGTTATAAAACCCGGCTCCTTCGAAAAATAACGGATAAGAAATATTACACCGGAGTATAAAATATTGATAACAATAATATGGGTTCGGTTAAGCAATAATGCCGTAATACTAATAAAAATTAAAATAATGATAG
>JALVAQ010000088.1 GCA_027011095.1 Bacteroidales bacterium | reverse complement strand
GTTTTATGTTTCGCTCGAAGACGACCTGATGCGTATGTTCGGTTCAGGCCGAATTGCAGGGCTAATGGATAAACTGGGGTTGAAAGAGGGCGAAGTGATTCAGCACAGTATGATTACCAAATCCATCGAACGTGCTCAACGTAAGGTTGAAGAAAACAACTTCGGGATTCGTAAAAAATTGCTGGAATATGACGATGTAATGAACTCTCAGCGTGAAGTAATTTACAAAAAGCGTCGTCATGCTCTGTTCGGCGAACGCCTTGCCGTGGATATTGCCAACATGATTTACGACCATTGCGAGCAGGTAGTGCTTGAATCGTATGAAAATAGTGATTTCGAAAACTTTAAACTGGAACTGTATCGCTCGCTCGCCACCGATTCGCCGGTGGACGAAAAAGAGTTTCTGCAAACATCGCCCGAAAAGTTAACCGAAAAGCTTTACCAAAAGGTATATAAGGAGTATAACGAAAAGCGCGAGCGTTTGATGAAAAATACGCTGCCTGTGGTTAAGGATGTGTACGAAAATCAAAAACAGTACGAAAACATTGCTATCCCGTTTTCAGATGGAAACAAAGAGATGCAGGTTATTGCCAACCTGAAAAAGTCGGTGGAGTCGGAGGGGAGAGAAATTCCACTGGCCTTTGAAAAAAGTATTGTACTCGCCACCATCGACGATGCCTGGAAAGAGCACCTGCGTGAACTGGATGATCTGAAACAATCGGTTCAAAATGCATCGTACGAGCAAAAAGATCCGCTGTTGATTTATAAGTTTGAATCGTTTGAGCTTTTTAAAAAAATGATTCAAAAGATTAATAAAGATGTAATATCATTTTTAATTAAAGCCGATATATTTATCCAAAATCAAGGTGTTTTACAGGAAGCTAAAATACCACGAGGCCTCGACCGTTCGCAAATGAAAGAGGAACGCGGTGATATGCTTTCGCAGGCGCACAGCAACACACAGGATGCTGAACAGGCTAAACCACAACCCGTTAAAGTGGAAAAAAAGGTTGGTCGCAACGATCCCTGTCCGTGTGGTAGCGGAAAAAAATATAAAAACTGTCACGGAAAAAATGTTTAACTTTATCCAAATTTTTTTGGTATGAAACATTTTGTAAAAACAGCTACCGTTATTTTATTGGCAGTTATTGCTCTAACGGCTTCAAACTGTAACAAAACCCCCAATCCGCCACCGGACAACATTTTTTCCTATCGTAATCCCATTACCAATCCGCCCGACGAGTTTAAAATCTCCTTCGACATATCACAAATTGGTGATAAAATTGCTACGGTTAAATTTGCCGACAGCACCGTTTGGACCATAACAAATCAGGGCGATTCCAGAGTTTCGTTTTATATTCAAAATCCCGAAGGAGAAAAACAGGGTATTAACAGTTCGGTAACTTATGGGCTTCGGGGTGGCGTGTGGTATCAGTTTATTGCCAATAATAATAACCATACCGAGTTGCGTGATTTCTTTTGTAAACTTACAAAACAGCAGGATTCGTATGCCGGTTTTGAACCAAAGTTTTAGCTTTGAACCGGTTTGTCATTAATAATTTACAAAATTAAATGTCTATGAGAAGATATTTTACGCTTTTACTTCTTTTTCTATTTTCAATTTCACAGAACGGTTTTGCGCAAAAAACAACGCTTAATGTAAAAAAAGGGAAACGTCCAAAAGTGGGACTGGTGTTGAGTGGCGGCGGTGCCAAAGGGTTTGCCTATATCGGACTTTTTAAGGTTTTAAAAGAAGTTGGGCTACATATTGACTATGTGGCAGGAACCAGCATTGGCAGTATTATGGCCGGCTTTTATGCTGCCGGTTATGACCCTGATTCTCTTCCCGGTATTGTAAGTTCGCAGGATTGGGATGCTGTAATGAAAGATGGCATTGATAGAAAATACATTTCTTATGTTGACAAAGAGCTTGGGAACAAGCTTATTATAACCCTTCCTATTAAAAATGGAGGGAAAGGTGTTTCGTTAATGTCGTCATTATCTGAGGGCCAAAACGTTGACTTGTTGTTAAACCGTTTTTTTGGTTCGCAGTATAAAATAAGGGACTTTAGTAAATTACCGATTCCTTTCTTTTGCGTTGCAACCGACCTGTTTACAGGTGACGCTGTGGTACTGGATACAGGAAATATGGTTCAGGCTATCCGGGCTAGCATGTCTATTCCCGGCTATTTTAATCCGGTTCATATTGGGAATAAGTATCTGATAGATGGAGGGGTTGTTAATAATTACCCGGTGCTTGACATTAAAAAAAGAGGAGTGAGTTATGTAGTGGGAGGCGACGTTCAGCAAGGCCTGGAACACGATATCAATAAGCTTAATACCGTTACCAGTATTATTATGCAGGTTACAGGATACCATGCTTTAAAAGCCAGTGAAGAAGGTTTGGCAAACACTGACCTTTACATACATTTTGATATGGGATCGTACGACATGATGAGTTTTAACGACTATGATTCTATCATGGCCATTGGTGAACGCACAGCCAGAGCGCATTATGATGAGTTAAAAGCATTGGCAGATTCCTTAAATGCCATAGAGTATGTTCCAGGTAATAAGTTTGACGGACATCCTTTGGACTCGATTTATGTTAACAGTGTTATTATTATGGGAAACAAAAAAGTGCCACTAAAGTATTTTCATAATATGTTAAAAAAAATCAAAAAGCATAAGGTCTCAATATATGATATAGAGGATGTTGTTAACCATATGTATGGTTCGGGATTTTTTAAACATGTTAATTATAAATTGAATGATGCCGGTGATGATAAAGTGGATGTTATCCTCAGCGTTGACGAAACAGGTGCCGGAGAGCTTGCTGCGGGAGTCCATTACGACTCTGATTATCAGGGAGCACTTCTGGTAAATGCAATGTTTCGAAATCTGTTAATACATGGTTCAAAGCTGTTTGTTAATTTGCAGCTTGGAAACAGTATGCGCTTGCGTTCAATGTTCGTTATGGATCGGGGTTCCAAACCCGGGTTTGGCCTGGCAACTGATTTTTACCAGTTTAAGTTTGGTTACTATTATGATTACCGTAACTTGAATGAATTAACTTCGAAAAGAATCAATGAATTTACTTTTACCAACTATAAATTTACTGCGTTTACAAATACAACTTTTTTGAATCAGTTTAATTTGCGTGCAGGGGCAGACCTTGAGTTATTTTCATTGGGTCAGAATATTGATGATACAATTATAGATACGGTTACAGGCTTCAACACTTATATGTCTATTTTTGGCGAGTTTAGCTTTGATACAAGAGATAAAGCAGTATATCCTACCAGGGGTTCGGTTTTTAAAGCACGCTTTGAATATGTGTCTGCCTTGTCTAATAATTGGTCGAAAGATATTTTTGCAAAATCTGCAATACTTTTTGTTAATTACCAGGGAAATATTAGCTTAGATCGCAATAAAAGGTTTGTTTTACAACCTGGTGTATTTGCAGGTGCTGTTTTGCATGGTAAAGAACCTCCGTTTCAGCATAAATTTGGAATGGGAGGTGTAAATAACTTTCAGTTCCAGGATAATATTGTACCCTTTGTGGGAACTGAATTTATTCAACTTTGGGGATCTTATGCAGGAAAGGCACGGCTAAGGCTTCAATACAATGTTTATAATAAACTGTATGTAAT
>JALVAQ010000087.1 GCA_027011095.1 Bacteroidales bacterium | reverse complement strand
TCAATAAAGGTTCAGTTTCTGCAAACCGTTTATGGCTAAATTTAGTGTCGGTAGAAATCGCCAACACTTCGCAACCCAGTCTGTCATGAATATCATTTAAGCTGGCATTCATAGCTGCAATTTCCGTGGGACACACAAAAGTAAAGTCAGCCGGATAAAAACAAACTACTGTCCATTTACCTTTAAAATCATCCGAATTTACATCAACATAATGCCCGGTTGCTGCATTATAAGCTTCCAGTTTAAATTCGGGCATGGGTTTTAATACTAATACGCCGCTTTGTTCCATTTTTCTATTTTTTAAATTAGTAATTTAATATGTAACTCGATATTCTTCTCTGAAAAGAGACTTCAAAAGTAGGAAAAAACTTTTCTAAGTTTCTGGTTTTAATGTTTTTTAAGAAAGCTATCGAACTAAAAGCAGGTTTTGCTACAAACAATATTTACCAAACAATATGAGACTACTTCATACGAATTCATATCCATAAATAAAGCCGGGAGTTCAATACCTAAAAAACAAACCGGTAAACCAATTTTACTGCCGCATCGGTAGTTTGAGGCTTAAGGTATTCAATCTCTTTAATCCTGTCTTCATAGCCAAGGTTATAAACAAGGTAGAAGTCAGAACCCACTTTGGGTATCCAATGCAAACGGAAATTATAGAGCATTACCTCATCCAAATCGTTATACTGGGCAAAGAGTGAGAAATTGAGTTTAGTGGTAAAAGCATAATTAAGATAAAGCGAAATTTCGTTGGTGGTTATATCACCTTCGGGTAAGCTCACAAAATTGATTGTATAATTACCATTAAGATTTAAATGTTTGTTAATGTTCAACCCCAATTCCGACTCAAAAGTTTTAATTTTTCCGGTATAAAAACCACCCCAGTTGTATAGTAGAAAAGCCCACAGCCTTCGTCCCTGAAAGGTTTCAAATTGAAGTTCATATTTATACATCCAATACTTTCCAACAGGAACCGAAATATGATCGGTCAGGTCAAACGATTCGTCAAGCCGATCAAAACTTTGAATAAAGTTCACTTCAAACCTGTCGCCCGACTGAAAAACAGCCCCCAACGGGCGGGTTTCGTTTCTGAAACTCTCCAACTCACCCGTTGTATGCGTGTAATAAGCGGTAAATCCCCAAGGTTTTAAAATCAGCCGTTTAACACCGTACTTTGTAAATACACGGGGTGCCAGCCGGAAGTACCACGAATAAGAATCGTAATTGGTTCGGCGGATATAACCCAACTCAGGATTAAAGTTTCCCTGCATGCTTCCAACAGCCATAAAGTTATCAATCAAGTCGTTGGGATAATCAATAAAAGCCCGGTAGGTGATGGCATTTTTTTGATATTTAAAATGCTCGGTGCTGGCAGTAAAAGAACCGGAAACAACAAGGTTTTTGTTTTTTAAAAAGTTGGAGGTTTGATACGCAGCATCAATACCGAACACCTGATTGGAGGTGGTGTTGTTTATTTTGTTGGTAAAAATACCCCCAATGTACGATTGCTTACCAATATCGCGTTTGTAGCGAAAAACCGTATTATTGGTTGATGAAACCGAATCGGTTTTACCCTCCTGAATATTTAAAAATCCGATGTTGTTTTTTCCCACTTTTCCGTACAGTCTGGCTCCTGCAATAATGGGAACCTGTTCCCCGTCTTCAACACCAATCTGGCGGGAGTAAAAGGCGTTATTCCGGTCGCCAAGATAGTAATTGTACATATCGTAACCTTCGAGAAAAAACTGCCTTTTTTCAGGATAAAAAACACTAAAGCGTGATAAGTTTACCGGAATGCGGTCGGCTTCAACCTGTGCAAAATCGGTATAACTTGTAAGGTTAAGTTTTAAAGTAGGCGATAAATATACATTGAGGTTTGCACCTATTTTTAACGGGAACTTATCCTGTTCACCATCGCGATGTTGCCATCCGGCAAGCCCATAAGGTTTCAGTTCAAACCTTTTGGCAAAAGCGATATTTTTTAAACCAACCAACCTGCCTGCATTGTTAACGGCAAAAATCGAATAATCCCTCGACCATCCCTGCCAAAGTGCCTGCTCGTTTTCCGAAACAATATCGCGTTCAAAATTAATAGCCCAATTTAATACCGAGCCTTTTTTAAACTGCAACGTGGTAAAAGGAATATAAATTTCGGCAAACCACCCTTCATCCGTAATGGTTGTTTTGGCATCCCAAACGCCGTTCCAGTCTTTGTTACCATCTTCGCCACCATATACCTGCACATCTGCTCTGGCACCATTGGGATTTATCACAAACAGGTACCCGTTACGGTTGTCGTTAAAAGGGCTGATTATTATCTGAAAGTTATCATCAGTTTCATAATCGAAGTCACGATTCAGATTTTTAGCAACAATTTTTGAAGCATCTTTCTGATAACACCAAATACCAATATAAAGGGTGTTTTTGTCGTAAAGCACCGCGGTTTCAGTTCGCTCGGAAACAGGTTCTCCAAAATTCAGGTCGCGCTGGGTAAAATTGGAAATATGCATGGCTTTTTGCCATACATCTTCGTTTAACACTCCGTCAAATTTAATATTCCGATCTATTTTATAAGCTGATAAGGTACTTGGTTCCGAATGCTGCGAAAAAATTTGCCAGGGCAGCATTGCTATAAAAAACACCAAAAACGCAAACTTCTTCATGTGCTCAAATTTATTTAACAGAT
The DNA here is from genome assembly GCA_027011095.1 of Bacteroidales bacterium. Classification (GTDB taxonomy): domain Bacteria; phylum Bacteroidota; class Bacteroidia; order Bacteroidales; family F082; genus B16-G9. Next base: position 9,535 of record JALVAQ010000087.1, on the reverse strand, counting down.
TTCTTCACATGGCAAATAGTTGCCTGCTGATGAGAGATTGCAAAAAAACTCCGGCAAAAATAATGAATAATCACAGCTGCGGCATTAAACGGCGGCTTCAATTACACAATGGACGAGAGCAACATTCCTGCCTCCTCAACACAGCTTTTATCAACTCCCGTATTGGCTTTCTTTTCTTCAAAAAAATCAATCAGGAGTTGGGTATCCATATTGGCTACCAGCTCTTTTCCGGTCATGGGGCAGCCGCCCATACCGCCAATTACCGAATCAAAATTTCGTACACCGGCATTAAAAGCAGCTTCAATTTTTGCCAACCGCTCTTTGGGTAAAACGTGCAGGTGAAACCCGAAATCAAGATTTGGAAAGGTGCTAAACAAGGTTTTATAAACAGTGCTGATGGTTTGGCAGGAAACCTCTCCGGCAATATCTGACAATGGAAAATAGTTTAATCCTTTGGATGCCATCATCTCCACCGATTTAACCAGTTTCTCCACACTCCACGGATCGCCATAAGGGTCGCCGAACCCCCAGGAGTAATACACCACTACCTCTTTTCCATGTTTTTCAGAGATGCTGATTATTTCATCAATGGTTTGCTCCGCCTGATACACTGTTTGCTTGATGTTTTTCAGCAAAAAAGTTTCCGAAAGCGAAAACGGATAAAATATTTTATCAACCTGTTCAAACTCACAGGCCATCTTAGCTCCTTTTGCCGTAGCCGTCAGCACCGCAATTTTCGACTGAACAGAGCTAAGGTCAAGCGCCTTTAAAACTTCTCCCGTATCGGCCATTTGAGGAATTGCCCGCGGAGACACAAAACTCCCCACCTCCACTGTGTCAAACCCACAATGCAACACACGGTTGATATATTCAACTTTCCGCTGTGTGGGAATAAACTGCTGCAACGCCTGGAAACCGTCACGGGGAGTTTCTGTTATTTTAATACCTGATGGCATAACGAAAACATTATTTACTTAACAAAACGATATTAGGTACCAGGTTGATAAAATATTTCATAAAAGAAATTTAAAAAAATATGCATTGTCACATTGAGCGTAGTCGAAACGTCATATTGAGCGTAGTTGTAATGTCACATTGAGCGTAGTCGAAATGTGGCTATTTTATTATCATACACATTATTAATTTCCTTTATCAACACCTATTTCCTTCCACTCAGCTCTTTAGGTATCCTTCCCTGACGGATGGTTTCGGAACGCAAACGGCGGCCAACAATTTTCTCGTTCATGGCACCTATTTTCAGAATGCGGTCGATGTCGAGGTTGGTTTCAATCTCCATTTCGTCCATCATTACCACCATATCTTCGGTTGATACCAATCCAACACCATGGGGGTCTTTATAATAGTAATCGCCTGTACCTGAAACGGGGGATCCGGCCACAAAGTTAGCGGGCTGTCCGCCAATACCGCCAAAGGTAGATTCAAAATTGGTAACACCCGCCTGCAAAGCCGCCAGCACATTGGCAAGGCCCCAGCCACGGGTAGTATGAAAATGCGCGATTTGCTTATGAGGATTATCAACAGCATCCATCAACATGGAAAAATATTTATAAACCCTGTCGGGTGAAGCTGAACCGTCATGGTCGGCATGTTCAACATCGTTGGCACCAATATCAAACCAGCGTTTGGTAAAAGCTACTGCATCTTCCATTTTGGTTGGGCCTTCAATGGGGCAACCCCAAATGGTGCTAACGGTTCCGTTAACCTTTATGCCGGCAGCATGGGCTTTGGGAATCCACTCTTCGGCCATTGCCCAGTACTCTTTCAGGGTTAATCCCGAGTTTTTCTTTTGATGCGACTCGCTGGTGGAAACCATTAACAAAATTCTGTCGGGGCCGTAGCCCTCTTTTTTGGCCTGAATAGCCCGTTCGATGGCTCTTTCGCGAATGGTAACAGCCGTTAACATCACATCATCCAACATACCTTTAACCCGTTTGCTGTTTCTTATTCTTTTAAAAAGCTCGTCAGCATCTTTAAACTGCGGCATCCCTTTGGGATTACCAAAGTTGGTTACTTCAAGGTGTTTAAAGCCTGCCAGAATCGACTCTTCCAGCATCCACACCTTGGCCTCGGTAGGGACAAATATTTCTTCGTGTTGATATCCGTCACGCACAGTGATATCACCAATAACAACTTTTTTAGGGTAGTTCATATAATAACGATTTTTATTTACTCTTTTTTAAGCGTTGCTAAAATACTAAAATAATAGAACCTTGAACAAATCGGAAAAACTAAAAAACAAAGGCTAATTCCTATTTTGATGTGATAGATTAATTATATAGATGTCCCGCAGGGACAAAATATTTCTAGAAAAATATCATAAGAGACAAAAAGTCCCGTCAGGGACGGGATAATAGAGAAATGGCTTACCTATATCCAATTGAATATTCAATTTGTTTTTTCAATTCAGAACCGGGCTTTATTGGTTCTTCCCATATGGAAAGGCGAGCTTTATGAATGCACAACAGGAATAGCACAAAACAATAAACATAAGCTTATAGCGATGGTTTAAAATTGATTACGAAGAACTTACGTATTAAATGACAAAAACTCATACATACCTGGCCAGTTAGGCAGATATCGTCCCTGACGGGACTGTTATATGTTGGTAAATATTTTTCTGGAAATATGGCGTCCCTGACGGGACTAATTGTCATTTATATTGAAATTGTTTAACGTTTATTTGATTCGATAAAATCCTTTTCACATCAAAATAAGAATTAGCCTTTTTTCTGGTTAAAAATATTAGAGATGAGTTACTAACAGGGTTGATTGTCCGTTTTGTTGTTTTCATGTCAGCCAACTTAAAAAATTGTCTCTGTTAATTACCTCGAAACTTGCATTTTGATAGGTATCAAGCCATTGCTGTTGGATTTTAACTTTTTTAGGGTTCCATTTAAACTCATATCCGTAAAGCCTGCCACCTCGCTCTTCCACAAGGTCAACCTCTTTTTTATCGTAGGTTCTCCAAAAATAATTATTACTGAATAATTTATTATAATGCTGGTATTTTAACCGCTCCATCACCATAAAGTTTTCCCACAACATACCGATATCATTTCGTTCGTCAATAAGGTTAAAGTTGTTGATGATGGCATTTCTTACTCCATTATCGAAAAAATAGTACCGATAAGTTTTAGTCACTTCTTTCCTGAGGTTGCCCGAAAACCCGCCAATTCGTTTAATAATAAAGGCTTTTTCAAGAAGGTCGAGATACCTGGCTATGGTTTGCTTCGAAAGTCCAAGGGCATTTCCCAGTTCGTTCAGTGAAACTTCATTGCCAATTTGATAAGATAAAAGGTGTAATAAATCGTAAAGTTTGTCAGAATTACGGATGTTTTCCATTTCTAAGATGTCTTTTAACAAATAAGCGTTTCTTAATTCATGCAGGTACGAAATTTTGTTCGTATTGTTTGTTTTGGTCAATACCTCGGGATACATACCGTATATTAAATACTGTTCCAGATTTTGCAACAGATGCATTCCGCCAAACTGTTTTTTTAACTCGGTAACCGAAACCGGAAACAAAATATTGGTAATGGCTCTTCCCGTGAGGGGTGCACCTACCTGTGAGATGAGTTTAAATGATGATGAACCACTTGCAATAATGGTTTTTTCCGGAAAATTGTCGATTAGTATTTTTAGTCCCCAACCTATTTTGGAAATTCTCTGAGCCTCATCAATAAAAATAAACTCATAATCGTGAAAAGCAGTTAATATTCGTGTTTTATCTTCTGAGTTTAAAATTCGCCGTAGCTGAATATCATCCCCGTTTCCAATAAAGACAGCATCCTTATTTTTTTACAACTTTTCCTGTAAAGGTCTGTCCGTTGAGGGAAATACGGTACACATAAACTCCCTGTTGAATATTGGTTTCGTCAATACTCCAAAGGCAGGCATCTGCATTACCGGTTTTTTGGCGAATCAATTTTCCCGATAAATCGAATATTTTTATTTCATAATTGTAAATTCCGTTCCATTTAAAGGTGGCTTTGTTGCCAACGGGGTTTGGATAAACGGTAACCTGTTTTGGGATATCTGTTTGAGCAATGTTATCAATCAACGCCGAATCAATCATTAAAAGTTCCTTATAGGTTTTATCCGGGGTTTCAATGTACATGGTGTCGTAAACGATTTCGCGGTTTACAATCACATCCACATAAACGGGCAGTGTAAGGGTATCGTATCCGGCAAGCTGATAAGGGAAATCGGGCATATCGTCATCATAAATATACCACGAAAAGGTTAATCCGAATTGGGTGATGGAATTGATGATTACACTGTCGCCGGTGGCATTGATTATATGCAGCGGGATGCCTTCAACCATTTGATTCTCATCCTGAAACCAAACGGTATCGGGGTCGAAATGGAGTGCCTGCTCGTTAACCACAAACCGATGCGGGTCGGGCAATCCGATAAAGGGATGATTAGCGTGGTGGCCTGAAGCATCGGCAGCAAAAAGGTAATAATTAACGGTGTCTCCCGGTTCGGCACCGGTAATATCTCCTGAATAGGTCATGGAGTTGCCTGTTTCGGGCGACATTAAAACGGTATCGAAATCACCTTGATTAATCTGATAAATAATAAACACCGAATCCTGATAAACAGGTTGTCCGCTATAATTATATAAGGTAGCTGAAATGGGGTAGCTGTAATCAAAATCAACATTGCCAAGGGTGGGCAGATGCCAAATGTACAGCTGGTTTATATCGGCAATGCCTTTGGTGCGGCAGTGCAGTGCGTCAGTATTGTACCATCCTGAATAATAAATTCCTTTTATTTCGTAGCCGGGCATGGCCTCTTCGTAAGCCGAAATGGCATCGTTATCCCAGGGGCTTCCGGTAATGGGGACCAATACTTTTTTATTTAATATCAGCGAGTTGGTGTAGGGTGTTTCCTGCGGCGTACCGGGCGTAAAAACCCGATATACTTTGTAATGGTCGCCGTAACTGCTTATCTGATTTGCAAAAAAGGTTGCCACCGCTTCAAAATCGCCATAGCGGGGGTCGGTTGACGCTACCTGGCCAATCATAATTTTATCGGGGGCTAAAAATTTTCCCCAGCAGTCGATGTGTTTAATGTATTCGCCCAACGGGTCGAGGGTGATAAAATAGGGGGCGTTTCCCAGGTAATTTTTAACAAGGGTATCAACATCCTGTTCCGAAAGTGAGGGGTTTTCTTCCAGCACCAAATCGGTTGAAGCTGCTTGTCCCATGCCGTTGCACATGTAGTTACCTCCGGTATGGGTAAGGTTCATGCCAAAAAGGTTAATGCCAAGATATTGCGCAATTACGGAAGGAATATTGTTATCGTTGGGACGTGGACGGTTGTAAGGAAAATCGACAATACCCGCCTGATTGTTACCATCAAAAATAAAAACCGGGCCGTAGTCACGTGTCCAATACGAATCGGTTTGGGCAAAAACAAAATCACACTGCGAGGTATCAACATTGTTGGAAACATAGATACCGAGCACACTTTGCTTTTGTTGCTGATTGGCTACTATGGTCAGCACGCGGGTGTCCTGTGCCATTTCGGCAATAAGCGAAACGGGGATACCAAACGGGTAGCGAACCATAACCGCCTGCATTTGGTCGAACTCGGCAACATTGCGAATAAATCCTTCGGGTGGGTCGGTGGGGGTAAAATCGCGTTGGTTGGCATTGGGCTTGCTCATCTCCTCTTTTGAGAGGTAATGGAGCCTGCTAAAATCTTTTTGTTGTTGGCCAAAAACTGACGAAACAAAAACGATAAATAAAAAGGTTAGCGCGTAATAATGTTTCATAATTAACCGGTTTTGGGAATAAAAATCCAATTTACTGACAAGCCTTTAAAATAAAACGTTGCCAACCTGTTTCATTGAGATAGATAATCTATTATCTTTGTCAGGAAATTAAAATATATGATTATGTCGATGCTTAATATTCTTAGTATGGGAACCGCACAACTTGCGGGCTGGTTTGGCGGTTATGAAGTTATTTTAATAGTAGTGGTGGTTTTATTGCTTTTTGGGGGTAAAAAAATTCCGGAGTTGATGCGAGGCATTGGCAAAGGGGTTAAAGAATTTAAAGGAGGCATTTCGGAAGATTCCGATAAAAAAGAGGATGATAAAAAAGAAGCTGACACCAAATAATTTTGAAAAGCGAATAAAAAAACCTCACCTGTTTTGAGCGGGTGAGGTTTTTTTGTTTCTTGTTTTCAGGGCTACACCACAATATATGAAACATATATTGCAAAACCGAAGGAAACAATTATTAACAACCACTTTAATGTTGAGTTAACATCATCGGTTTCAGGATTGTAATCATATTTTGAATTGTGTGTTTCTTCCATTTTACTAAGGTAATTTATCCAATCTGCCACATTTGTTAAAGGCAACTACAAAGGCATCGTAAATACCATTAACGTTACGAATTACATTTCTGCGGTCGCGTGCTTCGTTGTAGGTAGCGTACGAGCCAACGGTATAAATATAATAACCATTGTGGCGGTCTTCCATAATTTCATCAATGGGAATGTTATACTGTACACTCAGTTTTTCGCGCGACAAAGGTTTACCGTATTTTGCTTTAATCTGAACCCTGTATTCCGGGTCCGGTTTAACAGGTTGTTTAGGTTGTTGATCCTGAGCAGCCATAGAAGTGGTATCGGAAACCACTACAGGAGGTGCTACGGGCTGTTGTTCTTCAATTTGTAATACCTCAACCTGTTGTCCGGGTTGAACAGGCTCCGGCGTTATCATATCCTCGGTTTGCGAAGTGGTGTCAGTGTTGTAATCATCGTAATAAGGTGTTTCTTCACCGGTATTGTGATATGGGGGTGGTTTTGTTTTGCCAACACCAAATCGCCACGACAGCCCCAGCGAAGTGTAGTTGTAAACGTCAAAAGGAAACCCCTTTTCCCAATGGTCGTAAGCATCCGAATTCATGCCTCTGTTTACCGATTCGAGGGTAACATGAAGGTTGTCGTTTATTCTTAAATCGGCACCCATTCCCACGGTTAAAATACCTTCCAATGTACGTCCGCCAATACCTTTTCCGTAGCCATTTCCAACCATGGCAACAGTTTTGTTTGTTCCGAGTTCGTAAACGGTGGTGTTATATTGTGTAAGTCCTACTCCGGTAATCATGTATAAATTAAAAAACCTGTCTGATCGTTTAGCGCCAAAGATATTGTTAAAATTTACCGTAAAATTAAGGTTGGTTTCAATATAATCCGACTGAAAGTACCGTTTCCACTCGCGTTTGGTTCCGGCCAGTTGTCCGTATAAAGCCTGACCCCTGACCCCGAAAACATACGACAGTTGACGGCCAAACTGTAACCCCGCACCAAAACGCCACTCGTTTTCGTTGTTTGATACGGGCACCCATTGATATTGTTTTATGTCTCCGAAAAAAATACTTGTTCCACCGTTAAGGTTTAACTCCCAGTACGATTTATCCTGCGCCTTTAAACCGGAGGGTAAAAACAAAACAAAGGTTAAAATGGCTGTAAAAGCAATGGTAAGTATATTCTTTTTCATAGATTTAGCGTTTTAACTTTTAACGAATCATCCGATTATAAGTTTCAGGTAAACCTTCGTTGCCTTAAAACAGCCCTAAAAGTATAAAAATTTTGTTAATCCTCCTCCAACCATTTAATAATTTCATCAATTTGAATGGCAGGAATGTTTAGTTTGTTTTTTTTACGATATCCGTTGAGCTTTTGTTGGATAGCTGTTGCTTTACTTTCTTTAAGCAATGCCGGCGAAGCAAACCCGGCAGCCATAATGTGTTCGGCCCATATTTCGCTCACGCCCATTTTTATAAAGTCTTGGGCAGTAACGGGTTTTGCTTTTTGTTCGGGTTTCATTTGCGGAAAAAACAAAACTTCCTGAATGGATGGTTGATTGGTAAGCAACATCACCAGCCGGTCGATACCGATACCCATTCCCGAAGTGGGCGGCATACCATATTCGATAGCGCGTAAAAAGTCGTAGTCGATAAACATGGCTTCGTCATCTCCTTTTTCAAGTAGCTGAAGCTGTTCTTCGAAACGGGCACGTTGGTCGATGGGGTCGTTAAGCTCGGTATAAGCGTTGGCAAGTTCTTTGCCGTTTACCATTAGCTCGAAGCGTTCGGTAAGTTCTTCGTTTTTGCGGTGGCGTTTACAAAGCGGCGACATCTCCACAGGATAATCCATAATAAAGGTGGGTTGAATGTAGTTTCCTTCACATTTTTCGCCGAAAATTTCATCAATCAGTTTGCCTTTGCCCATGCTTGGGTCGGTTTCAATATCCAATTCTTTCGCCACTGCTCTTATTTCGTCTTCCGATTTATGGGTAAGGTCAAATCCGGTAAACTCCTCAATGGCGCCTAAAATGGTTTGTCGTTTAAAAGGTGCTTTAAAGTCGATTTCGTTTTCGCCCACTTTAATTTTTGTGGTTCCGTATAAATCGGTTACAATTTTTTCAATCATCTGTTCGGTGGTTTCCATCATCCAGAAGTAATCTTTGTAAGCAACATACATTTCCATTTGAGTAAACTCCGGGTTGTGGAACCTGTCCATTCCTTCGTTACGAAAATCTTTGGCAAACTCAAAAACACCTTCGTATCCGCCCACAATAAGCCTTTTCAGATAAAGTTCGTTGGCAATACGCAGGTACAACGGCATGTTAAGGGCATTGTGATGGGTAATAAACGGACGGGCGGCAGCACCACCCGGAATGGGTTGTAAGATAGGTGTTTCCACTTCGAGATATCCTTTGCCCGACAAAAAATTACGCATGGACTGTATAATTTGTGCCCGCTGGACAAAGGTTTTTTTAACATGATCGTTTACAATCAAATCGACATAGCGCTGACGGTAACGCTGATCGGGATCGGTAAAAGCATCGTACACCTTACCATCTTTTTCTTTAACGATGGGCAGGGGGCGCAACGATTTTGCCAACACTTTATATTGGGTAACGTGAATGGTAATTTCACCCATCTTGGTAATAAAAGCAAAACCTTTTATGCCTATAAAATCGCCAATGTCGAGCAGTCGTTTAAAAACGGTGTTGTACATGGTTTTGTCTTCGCCGGGGCAGATATCATCGCGCTTAAAGTAGAGTTGAATTCTACCTGTGTCATCCATTATTTCGGCAAAGGAGGCTGCTCCCATCACCCGACGGTTCATAATACGGCCGGCCATCGACACCTCCTGAAACAGGGTGTTGTCGCCGGGAAATTGTTCAAGCACCTCTTTGGCGTAGGCCGATACTTTAAACATTTCGGGAGGATAGGGGTTGATGCCTAATTTACGTAACTCTTTCAGGGCTTCCCGCCTTACTATTTCTTGTTCGCTTAATTGCATAATTGATGTTTCAAAAAAAAATTTTTGCAAAGGTAAATCAATTTCTATCACAATGAAAAAAGTAAAAGGGTATCGGATAATTTGGAGAAAAATTATCTTTGCCGATAAACTCCTAATAATTTTATTATGGTAACCATAAAAGAGGTATTTTCACCTAAAGATATAAAACAGTTTGTCGATT
>JALVAQ010000086.1 GCA_027011095.1 Bacteroidales bacterium | reverse complement strand
TTCCATAAGTGCCTCGCAAATTAGCTCTTTTTAAAATAAATTGCAAAAAAACAACCGATTATTTTTATTCGTTTTGTGGCTGATTCCTATTTTGACGCGTTAAAGGTTTTGTCAAATCAACTTTAAATAATTTCAATATAAATGGTAATTAGTCCCGTCAGGGACGCCATATTTCCAGAAAAATATTTACCAACATTTAACAGTCCTATCAGGGACGGGATAATAGAGAAATGGCTAATGTCTAAACTCAATTGTGTATTCAATTTGTTTTGCAATTAACGAGTTTTATTGATTATGGCCATATAGTAAGGACGTGCTTTATAGAGGTACAGCAGGAATAGCATAAAACAATAAATATAAGGTTACAACCATGATTTGAAATTAAGAGTTTTTGAATACATTAGAACCTGATGGCAATGGTTCAATACATCAAACCACGAAGTGGCTCAATACGAATAACCATCGGTGAAACCGTTGGTTAAAACGATAAAATCATTGAAGAATCCTGAAAGGGCTCAATAAGTTTTGTTTAACACCTTCAGGGTTATAATTAATTTTAACTACCTGTTTCCCTGCTTTTTGTACAAGGTTATTCATATTAAATCCTTTCAGGATTTTATCCATGATTAATATGGATAGCGTACATTATTTTACACTCATTATCATTAGGTTAACTTTAAACAAGTTCGATAAATATACACTTTTAATATTTCAGGAGCCTCAAAAGTTATAACAACCTATAGTTGTCCCAGTTCAATCATTCTAACAATGGTTTCAATGGTTTTATCGCGGCCAAGCGGATCGTACCTCACCTTTAAGTTATAGCCCCAAATTCGAGCAAACGCCTGATAAAAAAAAGCGGAAAAACTGCCTCGTAGCTGTTGCACCAGATTATAGGATGTTTCACCGGTTTCACGGTCAATCAGTTTTAACAAAATTTTTCCCTGCGTAAATGTCAGATCCTTTAATTGGCCGCCATACTCTTCATTAATCTCTTTCTCAGCGCGTTTCATAAGCTTTTTGCGTTCGCGGTCATTTTTTGCCTGCTGCAACAGCTTATCATATTCTCTAAGTTTTTTTCCCGCCAACTTTGCGTACGGATACACTTTTTTAACATTTTTCACCAGACGCGTCAACCGTCTTTTGCCCCTATATGTTCTTGGTATGCGTAATGTAAATATCTCCACTTCGTCAAGGTTGATTTGCGGAATAGTATCACCGTTCACCACTTCAGCACCCAACACAATTATTTTTTGTGAATAGCCGTAAATGAGCGAAAACACCATCATAATAATTAGAAACATCTTCTTCATATAAATACTTTGTTTCAAAGATTATGCCCAAATAGTTTTTGCCTTAAAATGCCAAAAACCACGCTTCAACCTGCCATCAAAAATAATGCAAACCATAATTCCAATAAATATATTGCCAAAATAAACATAAAAACTAAATTTGTGCCTCCATGGAATTAAACCTGCCCAAATACGAATTTGCATTGCGAAAGCGTTCCGGCTCAACCGAAATATTTGATGCCTTGCGAAAAAAATATGTTGCACTTACCCCTGAAGAGTGGGTGCGCCAGCATTTTATCCGCTACCTAATCGAAGAGAAGGGTTTTCCTGCTTCGTTAATTGCCATCGAAAAGGGACTTACGGTAAATGGAAAACCACGTCGGTTTGATGCTGTGGCATACAACAACCACGGCGAGCCATTGGTGCTTTTGGAATTTAAAGCTGCCAGTGTAAAAATTGCTCAAAAGGTTTTCGAACAGATTGCAACCTACAATCAAATCTTAAGGGTAAAATATTTGATTGTAAGCAACGGACTAACACACTATTGCTGCGAAATTGATTTCGCAACCCGAACCATCAGGTTTATAAAAGATATTCCGCATTATGATGAGTTAAAATAACCGGTTGCGATAAACCATATATTCAAATTTATTATGTATTTTTGAATTTATACAAAACTTTATAAATTATAATACCATGATTTTCAAAAGTAAACACCATCATTTCAGGTTGCAGATTAACCTGTTGCTTACCGTATTGCTTGTTAACTTTTTAGCAATATTTATTTCAACAAATGCTTATGCACAACCTGTTCCCGACTGGAAATGGGCCTATTCTGCCGGGACAACAGGTAACGATTATGGCAAAGATATTTGTATGGACGAATCAGGAAACGTTTATGTAACCGGAACTTTTAAAACATCGGCAACATTTGGTGAAACCACTTTAAACTCAGCCGGGGATGAAGATATCTTTATTGTAAAATACAACAGTGCAGGCATTGTACAATGGGCTAAATCGTTTGGAGATATAGGTTTGGATGTCAGTCGGTCGTTGAGTGTTGATGCTGCCGGCAATCTATATTTAACAGGCTTTTTCAGAAGCGAAAACATCACTTTTGGTAACTTTTCGTTATACAATCAAAACTCGGCGTTTGGTTACGACCAGTTTTATCTTGTTAAATGTGACTCGTCAGGCACGGTGATGTGGGCTGTCGAATCAGATGGATTGGGAAACATGGATGGCAGATCGGTTGCCACGGATAAAAGTGGTAACATAATGGTAACCGGTTATTTTGATGGTAACGATATTACCTTTGGTTCTTTTTCCTTACCCAATGCAGGGGTATTGTCGTCCGATATTTTTATTGTTAAATATAACACTGACGGTACACCCGTTTGGGCAAAAACAGTCGGTGGAAATGGTTATGAAGTCACCTCAGGTATTGCTACCGATAATGACGGAAATATTTATATTACAGGATACTACGAAAGCAGCACCCTCAGTATTGGCTCAACAAGCCTGGCTAACATGGGGGAGCGGGATATGCTTGTGGCAAAGTTTGATGCTGACGGCAATCCGCTTTGGGCAAACTCAGCCAATGGGAGCTGCGATGACACTGGCGCCGACATAACAATAGATGCTAATGGAAATGTATGGGTAACCGGAAGTTCGTGCAGCGAAACGTTAAGCATTGGAACAATGGTTTTTAATGGAAACGATTACGATAAGGTTATTGGTGCCAAATACGATGCCGCAGGAAATTTGATTTGGGCAAACATCTATAGTAGTGAAGATAACGCAGAAGGGTACAGTATAACAGCTGATCAAAAGGGAAATGTTTTTATTGCCGGTGCATTTACCGGGAACATGATTAATTTTGGGAATTTCGATCTTGTTAATGTAAATGCAGAATACGATGACATTTTTGTAACTAAATTGGACAACGACGGTAGCGTGGTTTGGTCGATCTCAGCCGGAGGCACTAATGATGATGAGGCAACAGCAATTGTATCGGATTATGATGGCAATACATATGTTACCGGTGATTTTTACAGCAGAACACTCAATTTAGGCATAACTGCATTGGCCAATACCGACAATTCGGAAAACAGTACCGACCTTTTTGTATCGAAAATAGTTACATCAGTGGGGATAAATGAACAGCATTCTGCTGAATCACCAACTGTTTATCCTAACCCTGCTTCCGGTTTTATTAATATCTTATGCGATAAAGGCTCGGTAATTCAGGTAATTAATATGGATGGAAAGTTGGTAAAAAAGGTAAAATCGAAACAAGCAACCTATAAATTAGATATTTCAGGTTTATTATCTGGGATGTACGTTGTAAAAACGATAAAGCAGGGCGGAGAAACGGCGATTACAAGCTTTATTAAGAAGTAATTTTAACGACATCAATTTTTC
>JALVAQ010000085.1 GCA_027011095.1 Bacteroidales bacterium | reverse complement strand
AATTACGGATATACAGATTAAAAGTTTAGGTCAGGAGGGATGAAATTTAAATCATACTTTTATCAAACGGAAATAATGCTGCCCGTGTTTAACCCCAACAGCTTATCACCCAAAACTGTTTTTAACAAGCCAAAGGCTCCTTTACCGGTACAATGGCCCGTTGCAATGGAGTCGATATTTTTATTATTTAGGAGTTTTCCGACTTTGATAACATCTTCCTTTTTTTCCGACAATCCTTTGGTAAGCGGGTTATACATATGAAAACCACCAACAACATTCATTCGCTTCCCTCTGGCCAAATGCTCAACCGATTCAACCATATTTACAATTCCATGATGCGAACAACCGGTAAAAACATACAGCTTACCGGCTTCAGAAATTAATAATATTTGTTCGTGGGCAAAATTATCAGGAATCAGTTTCTTGTTTTTTTTCACAAAGAGATGTTTACTGTCGGATGGTAATTTATGATTGGTTTTTATTGTTGTAACAACAGTAACATTGTCACCAATCGTCATATCCTCACTCACAAAAACAAAACGATCCTCGTAAGTTTTCAGCAAATCATGGTTTGTTCCAATATTCTTTTTCAAAAAAAGTAGTTTGTAAAAGTAGTCACCCTTTACATGTTCATTGATGTAAACTTTTGCTTTTTTATTTATTTGAAAAAACCGTTCCAGTCCACCAGTATGATCAAAATGTGCATGGGAAATAACTACCATATCCACCCGGGAAAGATTCACTCCGAGTTTTTCGGCATTGTCGGCAAAGGCTCCCGAACTTCCCGTATCAAACAATATTTTTAAATCGGCTGTTTCCACCAAAAGAGACAATCCCGCTTCTGCTTTAAGGTTTTGATGCCCTGTAGCAACATCATTTTCAATTAGTGTTGTTATTTTCATGATTCCGGGTTTAGTCAATAAAGATGTAAAGTTAAACAATAATTATTATTTCCCGGTTTTTTCAAACCTGCCTTTTCGGGCTAACCACAAAATAATTACACCCGATAAAATAAACGGAATACTTAGCAGTTGTCCCATGTTTAAAAGCATGTGTTGTTCAAAACCCACTTGTGGTTCTTTTAAAAACTCAATAAAAAAGCGAACGGTAAAAAGCATAATCAGAAACCAACCGAAAATAACTCCGCGTTTGGGATGTCCGTTGGCTTTGAGGTACATGCGATAGGTGATAATAAAAATAACCAAATAACTCAGTGCTTCGTAAATTTGAGTGGGATGTCGCGGGTCGGTGGTCATTGCAGGGTCGTAATAATGTTTAAAATAAAAACCCCATGGCAACGAAGTAATATGGCCAAAAATTTCGGAATTCATTAAGTTGCCTGTACGCACAAAGGCACCGCCAATGGCAACGGGTATTACCACCCTGTCCATTGTCCAAAGAAACGATTTTTTGTTCTGTCGCGAAAAAAAGTACAATCCTATTAGTATGCCAATGGAGGCGCCATGACTTGCCAATCCGCCTTCCCATATTTTTAAAATTTCAACAGGATGTGCCAAATAGTATTCCGGTTCGTAAAACAGGCAATGTCCCAAACGGGCACCCACAATGGTAAAAATAATCATGTAGGTAAAAAGCGAATCGAGCAGCTTATCGCTTTCCCCTTCTTTTTTAAACATCCGTTGCATTATCCAATAACCCACCACAAAAGCGAGGGCAAACAAAATACCGTACCAGCGTATTTCGTGTCCACCTAACAGGGGTATCGCTTGCGGAATAGTAAAGGCAACCGGCGAAACATTCCAGGTTATAAAATTTAAGGTCATCGTTTTATTTTAAGGGCAAAAGTAAAAAACCATTGGCTTGTCGTGGGTTTATTTAAGATAAATTGAGATTATTCAATGCTTTCAAGTTCTTCAACCGAATATTCCATGGTGCCGAAATTATCGCCTTGTCTGATTTTTTTGGCATAAACACCGGGTTTGTCGTCAATCATCCACAGTTTAACTTTTGTGTCGCCATCAAGTCCTTCCACAACCGTACATTTAAAAGTACCTGCCGGAACCGTAACCGTTTCTTTGCCGGCAATACGGAAAGGGCTTAACTCTTCCAGCGGAAAAAAGTAATTGTACATACCCGACAAACCGCCTTTATGTTTTTCGGAATATTGGTTAGCGGTACCGTTTTCTATTGAAAAGTTGGTAAAATTTACTGATGGTTTTTGTGGATCAACCTTAATTTCGGAATAGTAGGTTTGATAATTAAAAACATTTACATCAGGCATTAAAACCCCGTGCCGATATACAATTTTTTTTACGCCTGACAGGTAGTCAACCATTGCATCAAAGTCTCTCCACGGCAACTGATCGTCAGTATATTCTTCGGGAAAATCATCGTAAACAAAGGTTAGTTTTTCAACTTTATTGTTTTTATCATCTATTTTTTTTGCCGTGAGAGTGGTTCCGTTTCTTTCAAAAACCAATAAGCTGTCGGAAAACGATTTAATTTTGTTTTTACCCCTCATTTCTTTTGAAAAGCCAATAACTATCAACGAGTTATCCTTTGGATTATAAACCCATGAGTCGTGTGATGTTTCAACCGAACCATCGCCTGTAATGACTACCACCAGCGAATCGGGTGCCGAAAATCGTAAAAACATAGTAGAATATTCATCGGGGTGCAGTTTCCATGCTCCGGTAAGATTTGACTTGTTGTTGGCAATCACTTCATCGCGATTTACTTTGGTGTAATAAAAGCGGTTATCACCTTTTTTAACGACCATCTCCTTTTTTGTAAGCTTTTCTATTTTACTAACACCGTTAAAATCTTTGTCAACTTTAGAAGTGGCAAGAATGGCCTTTTGTTTTTTGTCGTATTGCCACGTTCCCACCTTCATGCCCATAACCACCATGGTGCCGTCGGCATTAAAATCGGTAATAAAATAGGGTTCTTTTACACCATTTTTTGTTTCGGCTTTGGTCATCATCCAACTGCCAATGATTTTTTGTTTTTGTGCAAAAACACCTGATATCATCAATACCAGGGTGAATGCTAATAATAATTTTTTCATTTTACTTTCATTTTATTTTAATAAGCTAACTAAGTTCTTGCAAATTTAATCAGGGGTTTTATATTTTCTTTGTCGGCTTCATAAATTGCATTCAAATATTTTGAGCGAGCCTCTCCCTGGTCTGTAATATTTTTACTTCCCCATGTAAAAATCTTTTTCTTCTTCTTCAATGGGTGTTTGACCTTTTATGTATTCTAATTCTAATCCCATAATATTTTTGGCAAATCATTCTTTAATTCAGCAGCCTTCTCTTTAATTGCTTTTTCTATTCTTTCAGAAGTGTTTCTTTGATTCTCCAGTTCCATCTGTACCGAAGTTCGTTCAACAATACTTTTTGCAAGTTCTTCTGCTCTTTTTTCAATCATAGCTTCGAGTGTTTTTTCTGATGGTATGAAACCATATACAAATTTCATATTTAGTGCTGCTGCAACCTGCCTTAGCACTTTAATAGAGATTGTTCCGTTTTTTTCTCTTTCTTCTATCTCTTTCACGCTTTGAGGGGTGATTGACAATTTATTTCCCAGTTGCCTGAGAGACATGTTAATTCCTTTCCGGATTGAATAAATCCAGCCTTGTGGTGGTATAACAACCTGATCAAGCTCTTGGAACCTGACTATCTTATCATCAAGTTGTTGTCTAATTAATCTTTTCGTTTTCATAAGGCTATAACCTGAATAATGCAAATTTATTTTA
>JALVAQ010000084.1 GCA_027011095.1 Bacteroidales bacterium | reverse complement strand
GCAATACCATTTAAAGAAATAGTGCACTGATTATTATGCCTTGACTGATTGTTTACTGAAGTTTCGCAAGTCTTCTTACATATTTTAAATCAAGACATTATAAGAATCATAAACTTAGTAACATATTGAATTCTAATAACATAAATAATTTCAAAATGTTAAAATTTGAACAATGTGTACCTTTGTGCCTTTGTTCCGATAGCTATCGGAATGGTGGCTATTATTCAATGCTTTGCCACAAAGACACAAAGTTTCACAAAGATATTTTGTGTAAACATAATAAATTGTTATTCATCTATTTATGCTGTAAATTTTACATGCGAAACTTCAGTTATTTATTTTGTTATAAACATCATTTTAATCAGTCTGACCAGTGTACTATTAAATAAAACACATATCTTTGTATGCAATATAGTTAAATATATACGATGTTAAAGTGCGGTAATAATCAAAAATTTATATCATGTTTGGATTAAGAAACGAATTTATAATGGCTCCCGTAAAACTTGGCTACAGCGATGGGAGCGGAGTGGTAACACAAAGGCACCTTGATTTTTATAACGATCGTAGCAAATACATAGGTGCTGTAGCTTTGGAGCCTTTGTATATGGATGCCGGACTGCGTGAGTTGCCCACCCAATTGGGAATTGACCATGACGATAAAATCAATGAGCTTAAAAAAATCACTACTT
This sequence comes from Bacteroidales bacterium, assembly GCA_027011095.1. Lineage (GTDB taxonomy): Bacteria > Bacteroidota > Bacteroidia > Bacteroidales > F082 > B16-G9. Next base: position 11,656 of record JALVAQ010000084.1, on the reverse strand, counting down.
TGTTGCATAACAATGGTGCAAAAGCCATTGCTCACCTAAATCATCCGGGGCGTATGGCAAATCCTAAAATTCCGGGAAATTATCATTGGTCTGCAACTGACAAACCTTGCGAAAACGGTGGGGCTGTGCCTGTTATGATGAACAATGCGATGATGGAAAAGGTTGTTGATATGCATGTTAATGCTGCTTTAAGGGCGGTAAAAGCCGGCTTTGATATTATTGAGTTGCAGTTTGGACATGGTTATTTGATGGCACAGTTTCTATCGCCTGCCGTAAATAAGCGTGAGGATAGTTATGGCGGCTCGTTCGAAAATCGCGCACGTTTTCCCATGGAGGTTTTTCGTGCAGTTCGTAAGGCAGTTCAAATTCCTTTGATGGTTCGATTAAGTGGTGATGAAATGATTCCGGAGGGTTTCCATTTGGATGATATGGTTACTTTTTCAAAAATGCTCCAACAGGCGGGAGCCGATGCCATTCATGTGGTGGCCGGAACGGCCTGCACAAATCCGCCATGGTTTTTTCAACACATGTTTGTGCCCAAAGGAAAAACCTGGGAACTGGCCGGAGCGTTAAAAAAACAGCTTTCCATTCCGGTTGCTTTTGTGGGCAGGATAAATTCGTTTGCTGATGTCAATTTTATAAAAGAAAAATACCATGCTGATGCCATTGCTTTGGGAAGAGCCATGGTTGCCGACCCCGATTTTGTGGGTAAGTATCTTGGGAAGGTTGATGATTTGCTGCGTCCGTGCCTGGCATGTTCCGAAGGATGTCTTGGTGGTGTTAAAAGCGGAAAAGGCCTTGGCTGCGTGGTAAATCCAAGGGTAAACACGGGCTTGAAACAGGTCGAAAAAGCTTTAATAGTTAAAAAATATGCTGTAGTTGGAGGAGGATTGGCGGGAATGGAAGCTGCTATTACCTTGAGCAAAAAAGGACACAGCGTTGACTTGTATGAAAAGGATGCCGTGGGTGGGCAGTTTAACCTGGCGTGGTTGCCTCCTAAAAAAGAGAGTTTGAAAGAGCTTGTTGACTATTATGTTGCAGAAATAGAGCGTCAAAAGGTTCCGGTTTTAAAAGTGGAAGCAACAAACAAAAAAATATTGGCCAACCATTATGATGGTGTAATCATGGCTACGGGGGCAGTTCCTGCTGTTCCTCCCATAAAAGGCTTAAAACAGTTTTATTGGACCGAATTTTTACACGATGACCAGCTTCCTGAAAATAAAAAGGTGTTGGTAATAGGCGGTGGGCTTATCGGACTCGAAGTGGCCAGTAAATTAATTGATAACCACAATGAAGTGATAGTAGTAGAGATGATGGAAGAGATGGCGCGTGGCATGGAGATGATTGAAAAAGCCATGACGTTGAAAAAGTTAAAAGAAAAGAAAGCCCTTCTGCTTGTAAATCACCGTGTGGTGGAAATCGATGGAGAAAAAGTTATTGTACAGGGCAACGAGGGTGAAAAGGTTTTTGAAAAGGTTGACAGAATTGTAGTTGCAGCAGGAATGAAACCATATATTCCTTTTACTGTGGATAAAGAGATTCCTGTTTACACCATCGGCGATGCTTATAAAGTTGGTAAAGCACAGGAAGCCATCCGGCAGGCATATGAAGTGGCTCTTGAATTATAATGCGGTTAATATTTAGCCCAATTTGTGATATGTTGCATTTAATGAGGTGGTTAAGATGTGATATGGTAACTATTGTTAATAACTTGTTTTGATTTAACAATTAATTAACACACAATTTGGTTGCTTATTTTAGTACTTTACACATCTTTGTAACATTAAACAATTATAAAACATAAACAATTGGAAACACTTTACATTGGAATTATTGTCATTCTGTTTTTACTGGCAGCCTCCGATTTAATTGTTGGAGTGAGTAATGACGCAGTAAACTTCTTAAATTCCGCCATTGGTTCAAAAGTTGCTAACTTTAAAGTAATTGTGGCTGTTGCCGCAGTGGGAATTTTATTTGGTGCCGTATTTTCAAGCGGTATGATGGAAGTAGCCCGAAAAGGAATATTTCATCCTGAGATGTTCTATTTTCATGAGATTATACTAATCTTTCTTGCGGTAATGATAACCGACGTTATTTTGCTTGACACCTTTAATACTATGGGAATGCCTACCTCAACAACGGTTTCCATTGTATTTGAACTGCTAGGTGCCGCTGTTGCCATGGCTACCATTAAAATTACCGATGGCGATGCTGCATCTTTAGGGCAATACATTAACTCGGGAAAAGCATTGGCAATTATTTCGGGAATATTGGTATCGGTGGCCATTGCTTTTACGGTGGGCGTTATTATTCAATACATTGTGCGTTTGGCATTTTCATTTAAATTTCATAAGCGCATTAAGTATATTGGAGCACTCTGGGGAGGTATTTCATTGTCGGTGATTACCTATTTTTTGGTTATTAAAGGGATGAAAAATGTTGAATTTATTCCGCAGGATTTTAAAACTTTTGTTCAGCAAAATACCTTCCGGGTGATGCTGTATAGCTTTTTTGGCTGGACGATATTGCTGCAACTTTTAAACTATTTGTTTAAGCTTAACATTTTAAAGTTTATTGTGTTGGCAGGCACTTTTGGCCTCGCCATGGCCTTTGCCGGTAACGACCTTGTAAACTTTATCGGTGTGCCCATTGCAGGCTATAATTCATGGCAATTTTTTCATGCTGCACAGGGTGCCGACCCCAACAGCTTTTTAATGACCGGCCTGGCGGGAAAAGTTCCAACCAATACCCTCTTTTTAGTTGCTGCCGGTGTTATTATGATTTTGACACTCTATTTTTCCAGAAAAGCAAAAACGGTTATTAAAACCTCAGTCGATTTAAGCCGTCAGGAAGAGGGAGAGGAGCGTTTTGGTTCATCGTGGATAGCAAAAGTGCTGGTTCGATACAGCATTAAAGCAAGCGAAAACTTTAGACGCGTTGTTCCTAAACCAGTGTTGGTGGCCATGGAAAAACAATTTGAACCCTATCGTGAAGAACTGCCCGACCATGAAGTTGCCGCTGCATTTGACCTCGTAAGAGCATCAGTGAACCTGGTTGTCGCCAGCGTTCTAATTGCTATCGGAACTTCACTTAAGCTGCCTCTGTCAACTACCTATGTTACTTTTATGGTGGCTATGGGAACATCGCTGGCCGATAATGCCTGGGATAGAGAAAGTGCCGTGTACCGGATTACAGGTATGTTTACCGTAATTGGCGGCTGGTTTTTAACAGCTTTAATTGCCTTTACCGTTGCTTTCATTATTTTGTATATTTTGAATTACCTCTCTTTCTTTGGTGTTTTGTTGATGGTTATTGTTGCCGCTGTTGTTGTGTACAGGTCGCATGTTTATCATAAAAGAAAAACCGATGAAGAAACCGACGAAGACCTAAGTTCCTTTTCCGACGAAACCATTGTTGACAAATCGATGGATACTATTCTGTTGACGTTGGGCAGGATTGTCGATACATGTGATATTGCGCTGGAAGGCCTCGAAAAGGAGGATATGAAGAAGCTGAAAAAGGCTAAAAAAGCAGTTAAGAGCATGACGGTGAAAACAAAATACCTGAAAGACCATATCAATGTTATTGTTGAAAAACTTCAGGAGGATTCAATCGGTTCGGCTTCCTACTTTGTTCAGGTAATCGACTATCTGCGCGAAATGGTTCATAGTGTTGAGTATGTTGTTATTCCGGTGTTAAACCATGTGGACAACAACCATCGTCCGCTTAAAAAAGAACAAATTGCCGAATTAAAAGAAGTTTATGCTCAACTGGAAAGTTTGATTCAGGCTGTGGCCAGAAGTGTTAAATCCCGCGACTTTTCTTCACAGGATGAAATACTGGCCATGGTGGATAATTATTTGAAATTAATAGAATCGCTGCGAAAAGGACAAATCAAGCGTGTTAAAAACAATGTGGTGGGTACTAAAAATACAATCTTGTTCCTGAACATCCTAAATGAAAGTAAAAATCTGGGTTTACAGGTTGTTAACCTCTTTAAATCGCAACGGGATTTTGTTAATTATAAAAGTGAATAGCACTCCGCAATAAGGTTATATTGTATAACAGCTCATGATTCACCTCATGGGCTGTTTTTATATAAAGTTTTTTGTTTGGCTTGATAAAGTCTTTAGCATGTCAATATAATATTTAGCCGGAACAGTGCAGGTGATGTTAACCTCAAAAAAAAGTTGTATTTTTGAATTGTGAAAACACTTCAGGAAATAAAATCAACATTAAGTCGGAATAAACAATACTTGTTTTCAGCCTATCCGATAAAGTCATTAAACCGGATTTAACCTATGTCTAACAGGGATGTAATATTACTTCTTGATGACATGCTTGAATCAGCGTTGAAGATTAAAGTTCACCCATTTTGCTATTTTATTTTTCAATAAGCAGCACCTTTACAGTCTAAATCCCCAAAATCTTAGCATCTACAAAAAAGGTGCTTTTAATTTCAACCTTGGTATCGTGCGAAACCAATTGACGGGTAACTGTTTTTGTTTCAAGTTTGTACTCATCCTTTTTGATGTACTCCTTTAAGTCATCCGACGAAACAGTCAGGTCGATGGATTTTAATCCGGTTTGAGGAATATCATCTAACCAGGCAATTTTTTTGTCATCCAGGCCATCGGCACTGATGTAGATTTCAATTTTTTTAAGAAAATCCCAGGTGGAAGAGGCCGGTGAGGTGATGGTGAGGCTCATTTTTGTGAGGTTGATTGTTTGAATCAAATCCTTGTGTGTGTTGTTCGACTCAAAAGTGGAGGTGGAGTTGGTTGGAATATTTGGTGTCCATATATCAATGGGCAGGTCGATGCCAAGGGTGGCAGGGATGGTTATCTCATCGCTGTAATTCATGTTAAACTGGGTAAGCTTGTTTACCTCTTTGCACGACCATGTTGAGGTTAAAATTACGCCCAATAATACTAATGCTAACTTTTTCATTTCTATAATTTTAAATTATTTGATTCCATTCCATTCGTCGTAAAACTCATTTAAATATGCCTCCATAAAACGGTGGCGCTCAATGGCCATTTTTTTTCCTGTTTTTGTATTCATTTTATCTTTTAGCAACAGGAGTTTTTCGTAAAAATGGTTGATGGTAGGCGCGCTACTGTTTTTATACTGCTCTTTGGTTAAATTGGTTTCGGGTTTTATGTTTGGATTGTAAATTTCTCTGTTTTTAAACCCTCCATAGTTAAATGTTCGGGCAATGCCGATGGCTCCTATGGCGTCCAAACGGTCGGCATCCTGAATAATATCAAGTTCCGCTGACTTAAATTTATTTTCCTCAAAGCTGTTTTTAAACGAAATATTACGAATGATATTTATTACATGCTCAATAATTACAGCATCAACATTTTGGCTTTTCAAAAAGTCGGAAGCAATTTTGGGGCCTATGGTTTCATCGCCATGATGGAATTTGGAATCGGCCACATCATGAAGCAATGCTCCGAGTTCGACAACCATCATGTTAACATTATCTTCGTTGGCTGCAATGGTTTTCGAAAGCTTCCATACCCTGTAAACATGCCACCAGTCGTGGCCGCCCTCGGCATTACCGAGTGTTTGCTTAACAAAAGATACCGTGTTGTTAATAAGGTTGTCCATTTTTTAAATCCAGCTTTCAAACATTTTAATATTCATGTACTTAGAAGTGCATGATGGTATCAAGAATGTCAATTACCTGTGAGGCGTATTCTTCGGCCATGGCAGGAGTTTGCCCTTCGGCATAAACACGCAGGATTGGTTCGGTATTAGAACTGCGCATGTGTACCCAGCCTTTGTCAAATTCTATTTTTACACCGTCGATGGTAAGTATTTCGTTGTCGGGAAAGTGTTTCATCACAATTTCAAACATGGCCTGAAGATTGGTGTCAGGTGGAAGCTGAACCTTGTTTTTTGAGATATAATAGGCAGGATAGGTTTTGCGCAACGCCGACATCTTGATATTTTTTTGAGCCAGATTGGTTAAAAACAGCCCGACTCCTACTAAAGCATCTCTTCCCAAGTGGAGACCGGGATAAATAACCCCTCCGTTGCCTTCGCCGCCGATAACTGCATTTACCTCTTTCATTTTAGCCACAACATTTACTTCGCCAACGGCTGAGGCATAGTATTTTCCGCCATGCTTCTCGGTAACATCTTTGAGTGCTCGTGTGGAGGAGAGGTTGGAAACCGTGTTGCCTTTTTTATGTTGCAAAATGTAGTCGGCTACGGCAACAAGGGTGTATTCCTCGCCAAACATTTCACCGTTTTCCATTATAAAGGCCAGTCTGTCCACATCAGGGTCAACCACAATACCCAAATCGCAATTTTGTTCTTTTACAACTTTTGAAATCTCAGTCAGGTTTTCGGCCAGCGGCTCCGGATTGTGTGCAAATACTCCGGTAGGTTGGCAGTTTACCTCTACAATGTTTTCAACACCAAGTGCTTTCAATAATCTTGGTATGGCGATGCCACCTGTTGAGTTTATGCCATCCACGGCAATTTTGAAATTTGCTTTTTTGATGATGGAAGCGTCAACAAGCTCCATATTTAGCACGGCTTCAATGTGTTTGTTTATATAGGTGTTGTTGTTTGTGATGATCCCCAAATCATCCACTTCTGCAAATAAAAAGTCTTCTTTTTCAGCGAGTTCCAGAACCTTTTTTCCAATCTCATCCGAAATAAATTCACCTGCCGAGTTAAGCAGCTTGAGCGCATTCCACTGTTTTGGGTTGTGGCTGGCAGTGATTATGATACCTGCATCGGCATTTGAATCGGTAACGGCTATTTCTACGGTGGGGGTAGTCGAAAATCCAAGGTTTAATACTTCAATACCCATCCCCGACAGGGTTGCTGTAACAAGGTTTTCTACCATTTCGCCCGAAATGCGGGCATCACGTCCCACCACAAATTTAACGGGTTGTCCGAATTTTTCGTCTTTAATAATGCCGGCAAAAGCGCCTGTAAATTTTACCACATCCAACGGGGTGAGGTTGTCGCCCGGAAACCCGCCGATGGTACCTCTGATGCCTGAAATAGATTTTATTAATGTCATAAACAATGCGTGTTTTTTATTTAGCGCAAAGGTAGCAAAAATGTGGGGTGATGTGGTTGTAAAAGTGGCTTACATTTAGTGGCTCACAGCTCACAGTTGCAAACTGTGAGTGGAAACGCTCACAGTTGCAAACTGTGAGCAGAAGGTTTCAGCATTATTAGTTATTAGTGGCTTGGCGTGATTGGCGGCTTAGTACTCACAGTTACAAACTGTGAGTGGTTGTATTTAGTAATTTGGCTCACAGTTACAAACTGTGAGCAGCAGCATTTAGTTTGTGGTTATTCGAAAAAAGCGATAACGGTTTGCCGGGCTTTGACCTTTTGGTGCATTTTAACATTAATTTTTACATTGATGGGCAGGAAGAAGTCGATGCGTGAACCAAATTTTATCATGCCCATTTCGGAACCTTGCTCTACCTTGTCGCCCTTTTTAGAATAACATACAACACGGCGAGCCATTACGCCTGCCACCTGGCGGATTAATATGTCCTTGCCTTTTTGCTTTTCGAGCACTACGCTGGCTCGTTCGTTGTGCTCGGAAGATTTGGGATTGTAAGCAATAAAATAGCGGCCTGGATGATATTTGGAGTATTTTACTTCGCCCTCGAAGGGATACCAGTTAATATGAACATTCATGGGCGACATAAAAACCGAAATCATCAATCGCCTATCGTTAAAATACTCCTCTTCAAACACCTCTTCAATAACTACAATTTTTCCGTCGGCAGTTGATAAAATATGGTTATCACCTTTGTTTACAGGCCTGTTTGGGTATCGGAAAAAATAGATGGTCCAACTGAGAAGCACAAAAAATCCCGTGAAAAGAAAATATTTGGCAAAGAGAGGAGCAGGTAAAAACCAAATACCTACCGACAAGAGTGCCAGTACCAAAAAGGTGGTACCTATAATTGTATATCCTTCGCTATGCAGTTTAATTCTCATCGAACAAAAAAGCTAATGTATAGAAAAACAAAAGGTGTGGCAAAAAGCACCGCGTCAAATCGATCTAACACACCTCCATGGCCGGGAAATATATTTCCCGAATCTTTAACCCCTTTGTTGCGTTTTAATAACGACTCGGACAGGTCGCCGAGGGTTCCGAATACAGCTACAATTGCAGCAGTAATAATCCATTGTATTTCGGTAAGCTGTGTAAAATATTGTGCCAGTATCCAGGCCATTACCATGGCAAACAGAAGGCCTCCGAGGCAGCCTTCCCAGGTTTTTTTTGGCGAATGGCGCGGAAATAGTTTAGTACGCCCGATGGCAGAACCGGTGAGATATGCAAAAACATCGTTGCTCCAGGTAAGCAGGAAAACACCTAGTAAAACACCGGGAAAAAAGGTTTCGCCGGATTGATTACCCATATAAAACAGGGCGTTTAACAGCCCGAAGCTTAACGACACATAAATCAGCCCTGAAAAATAAACACCAATTTTATCCCACGATGAATCCTTGCGGAACAGCTCAAGCATAATGATTAAATAGAACAGAATAAGCACAAAAATCATCATTCGTACATCAAAAATTTCGATTCCCACCAATCCCGTAAGGAGATAAATAAACAATCCTGACAAGTAAAAGGCAAGATGATTGGAAATAGTGTGTTTGGGATAAAACAACCTTAAAAACTCGTAAAGTCCTATCATTGAAAAAACGCCTGCTACCGCAAAAAATGCGTACTGGCTCCATAGTATGGAACCTAAAATAAGCACCAAAAAAACAATGCCGGTTAGTGTACGTGTTATAAGTTCTTTCACCGTTTTATAGCGTTTTCGATTTTATAAATCATCAATCATAAAAACATACAATTCTTTGGGGCCGTGCGCACCCATTACCAACGTTTTTTCAATGTCAGCAGTTCGGCTTGGACCGGTAATAACCGTGACCTGTGAGGGAAAATTGCTGCTGTATTTTACTTTCATAGCCTTTAGTGCATCCTTAAGTTCGACAACAACCTGTGAAGCGTAGGCAAAAACAATATGTGTTTCGGGATAAACAAACATTTGGCGTCCGGCACCCATGGCGGAGGATACCATAACGCTACCAAAGCGCGCTATCAGAAATTCGCAACGTGTAATTCCGGCTTTGGTTTTCAAAAACTGCCTTTCGTCGGAAACCACATTGATTCCTGCCGGTTTCAGCATGTTAATCAGGTGGGTGTCAGTTGTAAAAACCGAATCCCAGCCTTTCTCGGCAATTAATGATTGTAATATGGACGTAGCTGTTTTAGTGTCCTCGCAATAAACAAATTTACCGTTGTTATCCAATAGTTTCGATGCAAAAACCACCTCCTGGTCATCCTCAAGTTCGTGATATACAGGGTTGTTAAAATTAATTCTTTCAAAGGGGTTTTCCCGCTTTGAAATTAAAGCATTGCGGATACTCGTTAAAATTTTTTCTTTGGTAGTGGTCTCTTTAATCGACATAACAAAAATTATTTTGATGGTTTCTCATCCATTGGGGATGCTGCGCCCTTATCGTTTGTTTTGTTATTAGTATTTTGCTTTGATACAACTTTTTTTGAACCTTTATTTGGTTTTTCTTCTGCCGACTTAATTTGAGCAGGTTTTTTGGCTGCTTTCTTTTTTTCCTTATCCCTTTTGTTAATCTTTTCCTCTTCGGCTTCCATAAGCTCCATGGCATTTCCCCATGGTCGCTTACCAAAAATTTGTTCCAGATCTTCGCCAAAGATAACCTCTTTATCAAGAAGTTTGGCTGCCAACTGTTTTAATCCTTCTTTATTTTCGTTAAGAATGTTAACTGCACGTACATAAGCCTCTTCCACAATTTTTTTGATTTCGGCATCAATTACCTCGTTTGTTTTTTCGCTAAAGGGCTTGCTGAAGGAGTATTCTTGCTGGCCTGTTGAATCGAAATAACTGATGTTACCGATTTTTTTACTCAGTCCGTAATAAACCACCATGGCGTACGCCTGCTTGGTAGCTTTCTCAAGGTCGTTAAGGGCGCCTGTTGATATTTCGTTAAAGATTACCTGCTCAGCGGCACGGCCCCCAAGGGTGGCGGTAATTTCGTCAAACATTTGTGCGTAGGTGGTAATTTGCCGCTCTTCGGGCAGATACCACGCGGCACCCAGCGATTTGCCCCGTGGAACAATGGTAACCTTAACTAATGGGTGCGCATGCTCAAGCAGCCAGCTGGTGGTGGCGTGTCCGGCTTCGTGGTGTGCCACCACCTTTTTCTCGTTGGGTGAGATAATCTTGTTTTTCTTTTCGAGGCCTCCTATAATTCTATCAATGGCATCCATAAAGTCCTGGCTGGTAATATCCTTGTGTCCGTTACGGGCGGCAATTAGTGCCGATTCGTTACAAACATTGGCAATGTCGGCACCCGAAAATCCGGGAGTCTGTTTTGCAAGGAAATTTTCATTAACTGATTTATTCAGCTTTAGAGGGCGCATATGTACTTTAAAGATTTCTTTCCGTTCATTCAGGTCAGGTAGTTCAACATGAATTTGCCGGTCGAACCGTCCTGCCCTCATCAACGCTTTATCCAAAATATCAGCACGGTTGGTGGCAGCCAGGATAATAACTCCTGAATTGGGTGTAAAGCCATCCATCTCAGTAAGTAGTTGGTTTAAAGTATTTTCGCGTTCGTCGTTGGAGCCGGTCATGGGGCTTTTACCTCTGGCACGGCCAATGGCATCAATTTCATCAATAAAAATGATGGAGGGCGATTTGTCCTTCGCCTGTTTAAACAGGTCGCGTACCCTTGATGCACCTACGCCCACAAACATCTCAACAAAATCGGAGCCTGAAATGGAAAAGAACGGCACATGTGCTTCGCCGGCAACCGACTTGGCCAGTAGTGTTTTACCTGTTCCGGGAGGGCCTACCAAAAGAATACCCTTGGGAATTTTTCCTCCGAGACGGGTATATTTTTCAGGACTTTTTAAAAAGTCAACCACCTCTTTAACTTCAACTTTTGCTTCTTCAAGCCCGGCTACATCTTTAAATGAAATGTTTACCGAAGTGTTTTTGTCGTAAACCTGCGCTTTTGATTTTCCAATGTTAAAAATCTGTCCGCCGGGACCGCCGCCGCCACGGCTCATCATACGCATAATAAAGTACCATGCGCCAAACAGAAGAAGAATGTAAAATCCAATGTTTAACACATCGGAAGTCCAGTCGTATCGTATCTCACTCTGAACATAAATGGGGTTTTTAAGCCCCTTTTGAACCTTTGCCACTTTTTCATCAAACTTATCGGGTGAAATAACGGTGTAAGTGTATTGTGGCCTTTCGCCACCAAAGCCCGGCTTCTTACTGACATCCTTATACTTATCTTCTTTGAGCTTTTCGGGTTTGATGTAGATTTCGGCAAACTCTTTATTAACCAAAACTATTTTTTTTACATCGCCATCCTTAAGCATGGTTTGCAAAGCACCCCAGTCGGTTTTTTTTGTTTCTGTATCAGAATAAAAAAACTGCATTCCGATAAAGATGAGAAGCAGTAAGCCATAAATCCAATAAAAATTGAACTTCGGTTTTTTGTTATTTGTCCCGCCGGGTGTGCCGAAGGGTGAAACGGGTGGGGTTTTCTTACTCTCCTTTTTATCGTTTTTTTTATTTTCTGCCATGTTTTATTT